>NZ_JBFUCJ010000094.1:0-29007 GCF_056405295.1 Variovorax sp. P1_H2
AGAGGGGCGGCCAGCACAGCGGCGGAGGCCAGGGCGGCGGCGAGGGTGAGCTTGAACATCGGGTTGTCTCCTGGGATTGCGGGCGAACCGCCTGCGGGGCTTGGAAAAAAACCTACTGCCCTTCATGGGGCTTTGCGGCGGGGGGCGATGCAACTATAGTTCGGTTCTAGTTATTAAATCAAGTTGATTTATTTAGTGTAAACCCGAAGGAGACATCAATATGTTCGTGGTCTGCGGTGAAGCTCTGATGGACGTCTACATGGGCGAGTCCACGCCCACCGGCATGCGGCTCGATGCGCGCATCGGCGGCTCGCCCCTCAACGTGGCGCAGGGCCTGGCCCGGCTGGCACGGCCGGCGGCCTTCCTCTCCACGCTGTCGACCGACGCCATGGGCGAGCGCTTGCTGGCGTCGCTCGTGGCCGAGGGTGTCGACACCTCGCTCGTGTTGCGCAGCGACGCACCGAGCACGCTCAGCGTCGTCAGCATCGACGCCACCGGCGTGCCTCGCTATGACATCCACGGCCACGGCGCGGCCGACCGGCAGCTCACGCCCGACATGCTGCCGGCGCTGCCCGCGAACACGCGTGTGCTGCAGTTCGGCTCCTACGCGCTCGTGGTGGAGCCGGTCGGCAGCACGCTGCGCGCGCTCGCGGCAGGCGCGCGTGCACGCTGCCTGATCGCCTACGACCCGAACGTCCGGCTCAATGTCGAACCCGACATTGCGCGCTGGCGCGAAGCGGTCGAGGACATGGTCTCGCTGGCGCACCTGGTCAAGGTGAGCGAGGAAGACCTCGCCCTGCTCTACCCCGGCGAGACACCCGAGCAGGTGGCGCCGCGATGGCTGATGCGGGGCGCGGCACTGGTGGTCGTCACGCGCGGCGGCGCTGGCTCGAGCGCATGGACGGCCAAGGCGCATACCGACGCGCCGTCCAAGCCGGTGAAAGTGATCGACACGGTCGGCGCCGGCGACACCTTCCAGGCGGCCCTGCTGACCTGGCTGGACGACCACGATGCGCTCACGCCCGCGGCGCTGACGGCGTTGGACCACAGGCAACTGGAGGCGCTGTTGCGCTTCGCGGCGCAGGCCGCAGCCATCACCTGCTCCCGCCGCGGCGCCGACATGCCCAGGCGCTCCGAGCTGCCCTGAGCCTGTCGGAAGCGTCCTGAGGCGTTGCAGCCTCGATCCCGGCGCGCCTTGGGACGGTCCGGCAAGCGGGCCGTCCTGTCTCTGCTTGACCTGGATCAATCGTGCCAGCCGGCGCCATTCCTAGAATTCATCCTTGACGCCCCCGGATGCTCCGGGCCATGGCGCGGCGAGTTCTCGCTGCAGACAAGGTTCTTTTCCACATGCCCAGGGAACACGCCCCGCCTCGCTCCGCGTCCGGGACGCTCGCCGGTTTTTTCACTGTCGCCCTGCTGCTGGCCGGCTGCGCGTCGATGGCGCCGCCGTTCGAGGCGCCGCCGCTGCCCGTCGCTGAGCGCTATCCGGCCGATGCGTTCGCCGATGCGCAGGTCGGCGAGCGGGCGGCCGCCCTCGGCTGGCGCTCCTATTTCGCCGACCCGCGTCTTCGGCAACTGATCGCGCAAGCCCTGGAGAACAACCGCGACCTGCGCGTCGCCGTCCTGCGGGTGCAGGAAGCGCGCGCCTTCTACGGCATTCAAAGCGCCGATCTCTGGCCCACCCTGGGCCTCGGTGCCGATGCCAGCCGCACGCGCGTGCCGCGCGATCTCAACTTCACGGGACAGCCGTTGATCTCGAGCCAGTACCAGATCGGTCTCGGCGTGAGCGCCTGGGAACTGGACTTCTGGGGCCGGGTGCGCAGCCTGCAGGACGCCGCGCTGCAAAACTACCTGGCCACCGATGCGGCTCGCCGCGCCTTCACCCTCTCGCTGGTCGCGCAGGTCGCCGACGGCTATCTGTCCTTGCGGGGACTCGACGAGCGCGTGCTGCTGGCGCAGCAGACCATGGCCAGCCGCGAAGAATCGCTGCGCATCTTCACGCGGCGCTTCGAGGTCGGTTCGACCTCGAAGTTCGACCTGACCCAGATGCGCACGCTGCTCGACCAGGCGCAGGCGCTGAACGCGCAGCTCGAGCTGGCCCGTGCCGTCCAGGCGCACGCCCTGACCCTGCTGATCGGGGAGCCGGTCGATCTGGCCCCGGCCGCCGGCCGGCTGGAGGCTTTGGGGTTCGAGCAGGAACTGCGGGCCGGCCTGCCTTCGGACCTGCTGGTCTACCGCCCCGATGTCGCCGCCGCCGAATACCGGCTGCGCGCCGCGGGCGCCAACATCGGTGCGGCCCGCGCAGCCTTCTTTCCGCGCATCACGCTGACCGGCAGCTTCGGCACGGCCAGCGCCGAGCTCCAGGGCCTGTTCGCTTCCGGCAGCCAGGCCTGGGCCTTCGCGCCCTCCCTCTCGCTGCCGATCTTCGATGGCGGTCGCCTGCGGTCGGGACTCGACCTGGCCGAGGCGCGCCGCGACATCGCGGTGGCCGATTACGAGAAGACCGTTCAGACCGCGTTCCGCGAGGTCTCCGATGCGCTGTCGGCGCGCGAGTGGCTGGCTCGGCAGGTGCGCATCCAGCAGTCGACCCTGGACGCACAGGCCGAGCGCGCGCGCCTGGCCAACCTGCGCTATCGCAACGGCGCGACGGCCTTTCTCGAGGTCCTCGACGCGCAGCGCGACCTGCTGGATGTCGAGCAGCAACTGGTGCAGGCGCGCCGCGCACTGCTGTCCGCCCATGTTCTGCTGTATGCAGCGCTCGGCGGCGGCTCGCAGGAGCTCGCCCTCGCGCCGTCGCCCGCCGGCCACGCCGCCAACTGAAACTCCTCGCCAGCCAACCATGAATCTCACTCCCAGACACCCGCTGATCGCCGTCGCGCTCGTGGCGCTGCTCGCGGCGGCCGGCTACTACGGCTGGACGCGGCTGAAGCCCTCCGGTCCCGGTGACGGTTTCGTCAGCGGCAACGGCCGCATCGAGGCCACCGAGATCGACGTGGCGGCCAAGCTGCCGGGCCGGGTGGACCAGATCCTCGTCGGCGAGGGAGACTTCGTGGCCGCGGGGCAGCCGTTGGCGAGGATGCAGGTCCRGGTTCTCGAAGCCCAGCGCGACGAAGCCAATGCGATCCGGCAGCAGGCGATCAACGCCGTGGCCAGCGCCCAGGCGCAGGTGGCGGTCCGCGAGAGCGACAAGCTGGCCGCCCAGGCGCTGGTGGCCCAGCGCGAGGGCGAGCTCGATGCGGCGCAGCGCAGGCTGGCGCGTTCCGAGACGCTCGCTCGCGAGGGCGCTTCGTCGGAACAGGAACTCGACGACGACCGTGCCCGCGCCCGCAGCGTGCAGGCCGCGGTGGGCGCGGCCAGGGCCCAGGTGACTGCGGCACAGGCGGCGATCGAGGCGGTCAAGGCGCAGCTGGTGGGCGCACGCTCGGCGGTGACGGCGGCCGAGGCCACCGTGAGGCGGGTCGAGGCCGACATTGCCGACAGCGAGCTCAAGGCGCCGCGCGCCGGCCGCGTGCAATACCGCGTGGCGCAGCCCGGYGAGGTGCTGGGCAGCGGCGGCAAGGTACTGAACCTGGTCGACCTGTCCGATGTCTACATGACCTTCTTCCTGCCCGAGACGGTCGCCGGCCGGGTGGCCCTCGGCAGCGAGGTGCGCGTGGTACTCGACGCCGCGCCCGGCTACGTGATCCCGGCCAGCGTGTCCTACGTGGCGAGCACCGCGCAGTTCACGCCGAAGACGGTGGAGACCGCCAGCGAGCGCCAGAAGCTGATGTTCCGCATCAAGGCGAAGTTCGACCCCGAACTGCTGCAGACCCACCTGAAGCAGGTCAAGACGGGCCTGCCCGGCGTGGCCTGGCTCAAGCTCGATGCGCAGGCCCCATGGCCGGCCGCGCTGGCGGTCAAGATCCCGCCGCAATGAGTGCGGATGCCGCTGCCGCTCCGGCGCCGGTCGCGCGGCTGGCCGGCGTTTCCCTGCGCTACGGCAAGACCGTGGCCCTGGACGGCATCGACCTGGAGATCCCGGCCGGGTGCATGGTCGGCCTGATCGGCCCCGACGGCGTGGGCAAGTCCAGCCTGCTGTCGCTGCTGGCCGGGGCCAGGGCGGTGCAGCAGGGCGCAGTGGAAGCGCTTGGCGGCGACATGCGCGCCAAGCGCCACCGCGACGAGGTCTGCCCGCGCATCGCCTACATGCCGCAGGGCCTCGGCAAGAACCTGTATGCGACCTTGTCCGTGGAAGAGAACCTGCAGTTCTTCGGCCGGCTCTTCGGTCACGACAAGGCCGAGCGCCGCCGCCGGATCGACGACCTGACCCGCAGCACCGGCCTGCAGCCTTTCCTGGGGCGGCAGGCCGGCAAGCTGTCGGGCGGCATGAAGCAGAAGCTCGGCCTGTGCTGTGCGCTGATCCATGACCCGGACCTCCTGATCCTCGACGAACCCACCACCGGCGTCGACCCGCTCGCACGCGCGCAGTTCTGGGACCTGATCGCCCGCATCCGCGGCGAGCGCTCCGGCATGAGCGTGATCGTCGCCACCGCCTACATGGACGAGGCGCAGCGCTTCGACTGGCTGGTGGCCATGGACGACGGCAAGGTCCTGGCCACCGGCACCCCGCGGGAACTGCTCGAGCGCACCGGCACGCCGTCGCTGGAGGCCGCCTTCATCGCGCTGCTGCCGCCAAGCAGGAAGCGCGGCCACGTGCCCGTCACGATACCGCCGCTGCCCGCGAGCGACGGCGACGGCCGCGACGGCGTCGCGATCGAGGCCAGGGACCTGACGATGCGCTTCGGCGATTTCGTCGCGGTCGACCACGTCAGCTTCCGGATCCGCCGCGGCGAGATCTTCAGCTTCCTCGGCTCCAACGGCTGCGGCAAGTCGACCACCATGAAGATGCTGACCGGCCTGCTGCCGGCCACCGAGGGCCAGGCCTGGCTGTTCGGCCACGTGGTGGATCCCCGGGACATCGAGACGCGCCGCCGCGTCGGCTACATGTCGCAGGGCTTCTCGCTCTACGGCGAACAGACCGTGCGGCAGAACCTGGTGCTGCATGCGCGGCTCTTCCGTGTGCCCGAGGCCGAAGTGCCGGAGCGGGTCCGGCAGATGGTCGAGCGCTTCGGCCTTCGGGAGTCGCTGGATGCCCTGCCCGACGCGCTGCCGCTGGGCATGCGCCAGCGCCTGTCGCTGGCGGTGGCGATGGTGCACCGGCCCGAACTGCTGATCCTCGACGAGCCGACCTCGGGCGTCGATCCGGTGGCGCGCGACACCTTCTGGCGCCTGCTGATCGAACTGTCGCGCCGCGACCGGGTGACGATCTTCATCTCAACCCACTTCATGAACGAGGCCGAGCGCTGCGACCGCATCTCGCTCATGCACGCCGGCAAAGTCCTGGTGAGCGACGCGCCCGCCGCGCTGGTGCGCGAACGCGGCGCCGCCACGCTGGAAGAGGCCTTCATCGGCTTTCTGCTCGAAGCCGGCGGCGGCGCCTCGAACCCGGTCGGCGACACGGCGCCCTCCCCGCCTGCGGCTGCAACCGCGCCGGTGCGGGTGCCGGTGCCGGCGCCTGCTGCGCGCCGGCGCCGCTTCAGCTTCAACCGCATGTTCAGCTACCTGTGGCGCGAGGCCCTCGAGCTGCAGCGCGACCCGGTGCGCGGCACGCTGGCGCTGGTCGGCTCGATGGTGCTCATGTTCGTCATCGGCTACGGCATCAGCATGGACGTGGAGGACCTCCGCTACGCGGTGCTCGACCGCGACCAGACCGGCCTCAGCCAGAACTACGCACTCAATCTGTCGGGCTCCAGGTACTTCATCGAGCGGCCGCCGATCAGCGACTATGCGGACCTCGACCGCCGCATGCGCAACGGCGAGCTGTCGCTGGCCATCGAGTTGCCGCCGGGCTTCGCGCGCGACATCCAGCGCGGCACGCCGGTCCAGGTCGGGGCCTGGATCGACGGCGCCATGCCGCAGCGCGCCGAGACCGTCCGTGGCTATGTGCAGGGCATGCACCAGGGCTGGCTGGTCGACCAGGCCACGCACCGGCTGGGCGTGGCGATCGCGAGCAGCGCCACGGTCGAGACCCGCTTTCGCTACAACCCCGACGTCCGCAGCCTGCCGGCCATGGTGCCGGCGGTGATCCCGCTGCTGCTGCTGATGCTGCCGGCCATGCTGACCGCGCTGTCGGTGGTGCGCGAGAAGGAGCTCGGCTCGATCATCAATCTCTACGTCACCCCGGTCACGCGCACCGAGTTCCTGCTCGGCAAGCAGCTGCCCTACATCGCGCTCGCGATGTTGAACTTCCTGCTGATGACGCTGCTCGCGGTCACGGTGTTCGGCGTGCCGGTCAAGGGCAGCTTCGGCGCCCTGGCGCTCGCGACCCTGGTGTACTGCGTGGCCACCACCGGCATCGGCCTGCTGGCCTCGACCTTCACGCGCAGCCAGATCGCGGCCCTGTTCTCGACCATGATGATCACCATCCTGCCGGCCGTGCAGTTCGCCGGCATGATCAATCCGATCTCGTCGCTGGAAGGCGTCGGCAGGCTGGTCGGCGAGGTCTACCCGGCCACTCACATGCTGGTCATCAGCCGCGGCGTCTTCAGCAAGGCGCTGGGTTTCGCGCAGCTCCAGGGCGCGTTCTGGCCGGTGCTGGCCGCGGTGCCGGTGGTGCTGGGCGCCACCATCGCGCTGCTCAGCAAGCAGGACCGCTGAGATGCCTCGCCTCGCCAACATCCTTCGCCTCGGCATCAAGGAGCTGTGGAGCCTGGCGCGCGACCCGGTCATGCTGGTGTTGATCGTCTTCGCCTTCACCGTGATGGTCTACAGCGCCGCCACGGCCATGCCCGAGACGCTGCACAAGGCACCGATCGCCATCGTCGACGAAGACGGCTCTCCGCTGTCCTCGCGCATCGTCGCGGCCTTCTACCCGCCGCAGTTCACGCCCCCGTCGATGATCTCGCCGGGCCAGGTGGATGCCGGCATGGATGCGGGCCGCTACACCTTCTCGCTGGACATTCCGCCCAACTTCCAGCGCGACGTGCTGGCCGGGAGAGCGCCGGCGCTGCAGCTCAACGTCGACGCCACGCGCATGAGCCAGGCCTTCGCGGGCAGCGGCTACATCCAGCAGATCGTGCTGGGCGAGGTCGGCGAGTTCCTGCAGCACTATCGCGATGTCCCGGTGGCCCCGGTCGACCTCGCGCTGCGCATGCGCTTCAACCCCAACCTGAGCCAGCCGTGGTTCGGCGCGCTGATGGAGATCATCAACAACGTCACCATGCTGTCGATCATCCTGACCGGCGCGGCGCTGATCCGGGAGCGCGAGCACGGCACCATCGAGCACCTGCTGGTGATGCCGGTGACGCCGACCGAGATCATGCTGAGCAAGGTCTGGTCGATGGGGCTGGTCGTGCTGATCGCGGCAACGCTGTCGCTGATGCTCGTGGTGCAGGGCCTGCTGCGGGTGCCGGTCGAAGGCTCGATCGCGCTGTTCATGGCGGGTGCCGCATTGCACCTGTTCGCCACCACCTCGATGGGCATTTTCATGGCGACGCTGGCGCGCAACATGCCGCAGTTCGGCATGCTGCTGGTCCTGACGCTGCTGCCGCTGCAGTTGCTGTCGGGCGGCGTGACGCCGCGAGAGAGCATGCCCGTGCTGGTGCAGGACGTGATGCTGCTGGCGCCGACCACGCACTTCGTGGAACTGGGTCAGGCGATCCTCTACCGCGGCGCGGGCATCGCGGTGGTATGGAAGCCCTTCCTGACGCTGGCAGTGATCGGCTCGGCCCTGTTCGCGCTGTCGCTCGCGCGCTTTCGCAAGACCATCAGCCAGATGGCCTGAGCCACAGGCTGCGTCAGGCGGTCGCGCGATGGAAGCGTTCGAGGAAGGACCTGAGGCGTGGATTGCCGGGCCGCCGCACGATGTCCTCGGGCGGGCCGATCTCGGCCATGACGCCGTCGAGCATGAAGCCGACGCGGTCCGACACCTCCTCGGCGAAGCCGATCTCGTGCGTGACCAGCACCATGGTCATGCCGTCCGCGGCGAGGTCCTTGATCACGCCCAGCACCTCGCCCAGCACCGTCATGCGCGGGAACAGGTTGAATACTCTGTATTCAGATCGGAGCGCGGACAGAAGTGCGTCGCAAATCCGACAATTTTTTCATTTTCCTATTGAAAAGAAGGCACCGTATGAAATCCTCCCATGCACCGAACTGGGTCCGCAATYGAATGTGGCCTTGGTCTCCGACAACCGCACCGGCGCCGGCGGCAACATCGCGTCGGCCTACGTGGCGCAGGCGCGGCCGGACGGCTATACCTTCCTTCTGGGAACTGCGGGAACCCATGCCATCAATCCTGCGCTCTACAAAAAGCTGCCGTTCGACCCGATGAAGAATTTCTCGCGCGTCGCGTTGCTTGGCAGTCTGCCCAATGTCCTGCTCGTCAATCCTGAAAAGCATCCGGACATCAAGACCTGCAAGGACCTGCTGGCACAACGACTTCCGCGCATGGCTTGTGAGCCAAGGCATCGCACCGATCGAAGACGGCTCGCCGGCCGCCTTCAAGGCCGTGCTGGAAACGGACCTGGTCCGCTGGGCGAAGGTGGTGAAGGAATCCGGCGCGCAGGTCGACTGACCGTCCCGGGCAGGAAGTTTCAGGAGGCGCGATTCGTCCGCCGACACGCTGGTACGCTTCTTGGGAGCGAAACGGAACCATCCAACCTTCTTCCGGACCCCCATGGACCTCGCCATCAACCTGCCGCCAGTCCTCGCCGAAGTCGAGGCCGTCTTCGACGCGTACGAACGCGCGCTCACCTCCAACGACGTGCCGGCGCTCGACCGACTGTTCTGGGATTCGCCCCACACGCTGCGCTACGGCGCCGGCGAGAACCTCTACGGCTTCGAGGCGATCCAGGCCTTTCGCCGGGGCCGGCCGTCGAACAACCTGGAGCGCGAGATCACGGCGCGTGCGATCACCACCTTCGGCACCGACTTCGCGGTCGCCAACATCGAGTTCCGCCGCCAGGGCAGCGAGCGCATCGGCCGCCAAAGCCAGACCTGGGTGCGCATGCCCGAAGGCTGGCGCGTGGTGTCGGCGCACGTCAGCCTGATGCTGTGAGCAGCGACGATCGGCCGCAGCCCTGAGCGCGGCACGGCCCGGCTCGCGCCGCCGTCGATCGTTCCCAGCCAGCCGTTCGGCCGGCGTCGGACATGTCCGACGCGGTGTTGGCCGCCATTGAGGCATCCTTCGAGTTGTTGTTCAGCGCGAGGTGACACCATGAGCGAGCTCTTCAGGTTCCCGCGAGCGCTGCGCCGTCTCGGCGCGCTGCTGCCGCTGGCGTTCCTTGCCGCGGCTGCGCTGCCGGCGGCCGCCGCCGAGCCGATTTTCAAATGCGGCAAGACCTACACCAACCTCCCGCCGGGCTCGGAGCCGGGCCAGCTGCGCGCCCGCGGCTGCGTGCTGTTGGATGCCGCGGCGGCGCCGAGCCCGAAGATGCAGCGCATCGCCATCGACGGCTCCCGTCAGGTCACGGTGCCGATCGGCCAGGACGGCCGTTTCTGGATTCGCGGCTCGGTCAACGGCTTCCCGGTGCAGTTCGTGATCGACCGCGGCGGCACCCTGCAGGCAGGTGTTGCGGTGACCGAGGATTTCGCTGCCCGGGCGAACCTGATCGGGGGCAGCCCGGCCCATGTGCAGACCGCGGGCGGCGTCATGGACGGGCGCCGCATCGAGGGCGTGCCGATGACTTTCGGGCCGTTCAGCATACGGCAGGCCACTGTGGTCGTGGCGTCGCTGGGCGACAAGTCGTCCGTCGCGCAGCTCGGCCAGGATTTGCTGTCGAACTTCGAGGTGACCGCCAACGATCGCGAGATGACGATCGTCAGCAAGTAGCGCCGGGCTGCGCCGCGGCTCCGGGCTTCGGCTTGGCGCGGCCGCTCGACGTCGCCGCATCCAGCATCAGCGCCGCCATCTCGCGTGCCGCGACGGCGGCGCTGCTGCCCGCCCCCAACTGGCCGGAAACCGATGCGCCGTCGTAAAGCAGCACCAGCTGGGCCGCCAGGTGGTCGGGATCGGCGGCGCCGGCATCCCGGGCCAAGCCGGTGAACAGGTCTTTCATCCATCCGCGGGCGTCGTCGCAGGCAGCCTTGACCGGTGTGCCCGGCTTCGACTCGGCCGCCGCCCGGTTGAAGGCGCAGCCCCGGAACCCGGGCGCGGCCATCACGTCCTCCATCGCATCGAAGACGGCGAGCAGGCGATCGCGCGGCGTCGCGCCGGCCGCGATCCTGGCGCCGATGCGCGCCTTGCGGGCCTCCTGCCGCGCCTGCAGGTAGGCGCGAATCAGCTCCTCCTTGCTGCCGAAGCAGTCGTAGAGCGAGGCCTTGGCGACGCCCGCGCGCTCGATCACGCGCTCGATGCCGACCGTGTGGATGCTGCCTTCGTAGAAGAGCTCGTCCGCCGCCGCCAGCAGGCGCTCGCGTGCCGAGCGGCGTTCCGGAGCCACCGATTGTTTCGTTTCCATGGGCTTGACATTACCAGACCGGTCTGTACACTGCAAGCGCCAGACAGATCGGTCTGTCTGTTTTTTCGGAGTCCGCCATGTCGTCCCTTTGCCCCACCGCTCTCGCCGCACCGCCGCAGGCCCGGCGCCGCCTGTCGTCGAACGCCGCCTTCCTGCTGCAGGCCTCGATGACGCTGGGTTTCCTGGCCGGATCGAGCGCGCCGACGCCCTTCTATGCCATCTACCAGAAGCAATGGGGCTTCTCGGCCACGATGCTCACGCTGGCCTTCGGCATCTATGCGTTCGCGGTGCTGTCGGCGCTGCTGGTCGCCGGCCGGCTGTCGGACCACGTGGGGCGCCGCCCGATCCTGATCGGCGCCGCCGCGGCCCAGGCCCTGAGCATGTGGGTGTTCGCGACCGCCCACGGCCTGCCGGACCTGTTGCTGGCGCGGGTGGTCCAGGGTCTTTCCGCCGGTGCCGCGATCGCGGCGGCCGGCGCCGGCCTGCTCGACATCGACAAGGGCCGGGGCGCGATCGCGAACTCGGTGGCACCGATGATGGGGACCGCCGCCGGCGGCCTGGTGGCCGGGCTCATGATCCAGTACCTGCCGGCCCCGATGCATCTGGTCTATGCCCTGCTCGGCGTCGTCTTCGTGCTGCAGGGCGTCGCGGTCTTCTTCATGGAAGAGACCGCACCCGCGCGGCCCGGTGCGCTGGCCTCGCTGAAGCCGCGGCTGGCCGTGCCGCCCGCGGTGCGGGGCCCGCTGCTGCTGGCGGCGCCGGCGCTGGTCGCGGTCTGGGCCATGGCCGGCTTCTACGCCTCTCTGGGCCCGACGCTGATCCGCAGCTTCTCGGGCACCACCTCGGTGCTGCTCGGCGGGCTGGCGCTGTTCGTGCTGGCCGGCAGCGGAGCGCTGGCGGTGTTCCTGATCCGCGAGGCTTCGCCCAGGGCGCTGATGCAGCTCGGCTCGCTGGCGCTGATCGTCGGGATGGCGATCGTCATGACGGCGATCTCGTTCCACTCGGTGCTGCTGTTCCTGCTCGGCAGCGCGGTCGCTGGCCTCGGCTTCGGGACCGGCTTCCAGGGCGCGCTGCGCAGCGTGGTCGCGCTGATCGCGCCGCAGGAGCGGGCCGGCGTGTTGTCCGTGCTGTTCGTGATCGCCTATCTGGCGATGGGGCTGCCCGCGATGCTCGCGGGCTATGACGTCGCGCACCAGGGCGACATCGTGCGCACCGCCATGGCGTTCGGCAGCGGCGTCGTCGGGCTGTCGCTGCTGGCGCTGATGGGCACCGTGCGCCGCTGAGGCGGAACGCGGCGCTTCCCGCCGCTGCTGGCCGTCATCACCCCTTCGGCGACGGCGGACGCGAGCGCCGGGCCATGAGCAGCGCGTAGAGCAGCGCATTGAGCAGCAGCACGCCGAGGCCCAGTGCGATCTGCACCGGCCGCGTCAACCCTTCCGGGTAGATCAGCGCGAGCAGGTAGTGCTCGAGGAAGCCGCCGCCGTAGCCGGCTTCGCCGGCGCTGCGGCGCAACGCGTTCTCGAGCGGCGTCAGCGGGCAGATCCAGCCTGCCGACACCACCCAAGCGGCCCACGCCGCGGCCGGCAGATGCAGCCACGCCAGCCTCGGCCAGCGCCACACGAGGACACCGCCCGCCACGGCGAACAGGATGAACAGGCCGTGCAGCAGCAGCACGGCGTCGGCAAGCAAGCGGTCGCTCATTCCCATGGGAAGGGAATGCTAGTGCTTGCACGAACTGGCGCATACGCCCCAGGAAAGGTCAGGCCGTCGCCGGCGTGCACGACGGCGTTGATGGCGCGCTGACAGCGGATCATCGCGTGGGTGACGCGGCACGGAGCGGCGGGCTCCAACGCGGCTGGCCCCGTTTCCTCGTGCGTTGATTCTCTCGGCGCCGTTTTCCGGCTTGCGCCACGTCAAGGCGCAGCGCGCGTTCCTCCCGATACTCGTGTCTGAATCGATCCGGCGGACAGTCGGCCGGGAGAGGAAAGAAGCGCCTGCGGAGGGGATGCATCTTGAAGCACGGAAACGGCATCTTTGCCGGCCTTGGTGTTCTTCTGCTCGTGGCGGGCGGCATTGTCTGGTGGCAATGGCCCGTGCCTCTCGAAACTGCGTCTCCCACGCGCGGGCCCGCGATCGAAGCGGTCTACGCCACCGGCACGGTCGAGCCCACGGTGCTGATGCCGGTGTCGCCCCGCGCCGGTGGGCGGCTGGTGAGCATCGAGGCCGAAGAGGGCCAACAGGTCAAGCGCGGACAGGTGCTGGCGCGCCTCGAATCGGGTGATCTCGACCAGACCATCCAGGAGATGCGTGCGCGGGAGCAGCTCGCGCGGGCGCAGCTCGAGCGCACCCGTTCGCTCGTCGAGCAACGCTTCGTCGCGCCCTCGGAATTCGACCGCGTGCGCAGCGAATGGCAGGCGGCCCAGGCGGCGACCCGGCGCGCGCAGGCCCAGCGCGACTACAACCAGCTCGTCGCGCCCTCGGACGGCGTCGTGATTCGCCGCGACGGCGAGGCGGGCCAGTTCGTCCCCTCCGGGCAGGCGGTGTTCACGCTGGCCTGCTGTGCCCCGTTGCGCGTGACGGCGGAGGTGGACGAGGAAGACATTGCTCGCGTCACGGTCGGCCAGGCGGCTACGATGCGCAGCGACGCCTTGCCGCGCCATCTCTTCGAAGGCACGGTCGCCGAGATCACGCCCAAGGGCGATCCGGTGTCGCGCAGCTACCGGGTACGCATTCGGCTGGCGGACGCGCCAGCGGTCGATGCCGGCCCCCTGCGCACCGGCATGACCATGGACGCCAATCTGATCGTGTCGCGGCGCGACGGCGCCTTGCTCGTGCCGAACAGTTCGATCAAGGGTGACAGTGTGTGGCTGGTGGTGGACGGACGGCTGCATCGGCGGCAGGTCGTGCGGGGGACGGTCGGCGCCGATCGCACGGAGATCGTCTCAGGCTTGAGCGACGGCGAGGTGCTGGTGCTCTCCCCGCCCGACAAGCTGCGCGAAGGGCAGCGCGTACGCGCCACGGCCGCACCGGCGGGGCCTGCGCCGGGCACGCCTGTCGCCAGAGGGTGATCGTCATGGCGATCACCCTCGACATCGCGCTGGCGCACCTGACGAGCCGCAAGCGGCAGACCCTGGTCTCGATCTCGGGCGTGGTGCTGGGCGTGGCGTTCTTTCTTGCCGTCTCCGGGCTGATGCGCGGCTCGGAGGCGGACTTTCTCAAGCGCCTCGTCGACAGCAGCCCGCACATCACCGTCTACGACGAAGTGCGCCAGGGCCGCGTGCAACCCGCGGCCCTGCAGTGGCCGGAGGGCGCGGTGCAGGTGCGCAACGTGCGGCCTCTGCGCGAGACGCGGGGCATCCGCGGCTGGCGGCAGCGGCTGGCCTTCGTCGAGGGGTTGCCGGGCGTTCGCGCGGCGCCCGTGCTGGCCGATGCCGCCGTGATCACCTTCGCCGGACGCCAGCAGGGCGTGACGCTCTCGGGCGTGGTGCCCGACAAGATGAAACACGTGACCACCATCGAAGAGAAGATGCAGGAGGGCTCGCTCGACGCGCTGGCGGCCGACCCCAACGGCGTGGTGATCGGCCGCGGACTGGCCGACAAGTTCAGCCTGCACACGGGCAGCACGCTGGTGGTGCTCGCTGCCGACGGCACCAGCCGGTCCCTGCGCGTGGTCGGCATCTTCCGCACCGGCAACGCGGCCTACGACGAAGGCCAGGCCTTCGTGCTGCTCAAGCGTGCACAGGCGCTGCTGGGCCGCGTGAACCGGATCAACCGGGTGATCATCCAGCTCGCCGATCCTTACGCGGCGCAAACCCTGGCGCAGACGATCGAGGCAGCCACGGGGTACAAGTCGGTGTCATGGATCGAAGCCTCCGAGGACCTTCTGAGCCTGCTGCTGGTGCGCAACATCATCATGTACAGCGTCGTCGCGGCGATCCTGGTGGTCGCCGCGTTCGGCATGTACAACACGATCTCCACCATCGTGATGGAGAAGACCCGCGACATCGCGATCATGAAGTCGATGGGCTTCCACCCCCGCGACCTGCGGCGCATCTTCCTTCTCGAGGGAGCGATCGTCGGATTCAGCGGCAGTGTGCTGGGCGGGCTGCTCGGCCTCGCGCTGATGAATACGCTCGCCCAGGTCGAGATCCGCCCGCCAGGGGTGACGGAGGTCGTGCACCTGCCGATCTTCTGGGGCGGCACGCAGTATGCGATGGCGGTCGCGTTCGCGATGCTGTCGTGCCTGACGGCGTCCTATCTCCCGGCGCGACGCGCGGGGCGCTTGCGTCCGGTCGACATCCTGCGGGGCGCCACATGAGTGCCTCCGGACCCCCTCCCGGCCCGGTGATTCAGGTCGACCACGTGACCCGCACGCTCGAAGGCGAGATCCCCGTCACGCTGGTGGAAGACGTCAGCCTGCAGATCGAACGCGGCGAGTTCGTCTGCGTGATGGGCCCTTCGGGCTCGGGCAAGTCCTCGCTGCTATACCTGCTGGGCCTGCTGGACGTGCCCACCCGCGGACGTGTCTGGGTCGACGGTCAGGACACGAGCGGCTTCGACGACGACCGGCTCGCGGACTTCCGGTTGTCACGGCTGGGCTATGTCTTCCAGTTTCACTTCCTGCTGCCGGAATTCAGCGCACTCGACAACGTGTCGCTGCCGATTCGCAAGCTCGGACGGCTCGCCGCGGACGCGGTCGATGCCCGCGCCGCGGAACTCCTGGATCGCTTCGGCCTGCAGGGCCACCACCACAAGCGCCCGAGCCAGCTGTCGGGCGGTCAGCGCCAACGTGTCGCGATCGCCCGCGCACTGGCCAACGACCCGCTCGTCATCCTCGCCGACGAACCGACAGGCAATCTCGATTCGGCCGCCAGCGCCAATGTTCGCGACATGCTCCGCGAGCTGACCCGGGACTCGGACAAGAGCGTGGTCGCCGTCACGCACGACGGGTCCTTCGCTGCGGCATCGGACCGGCGCATCGGCATCGTCGACGGCCGCATCGACATGAGCTGGCGGCCGGACCGCGTCCGCTGATCCGCGCCCGCGCCTTTTGCCAGTCCTTCGCCGACCCGTGACCGAAGCCTGCGCAGGCTCGCCGCCATCTCCGAATGCCGGGTCGGTGATCAAGTGCTCGGGCAAGGCATCACCCGACGGGAAGCACACGCTGGCGCAGACCCCACTTCACGCACTCGAACCAGATCCAGCTCAAGGCTGAAACGCCCAGCGCCGCCAGCAACTGCATCGCCGACGGCTGCGCGAACGAGAACAGGCGACTGATCGCCGGAATGACGAGCACCAGGCCCATCATCGAGATCGTGCCCAGGGCAATCCAGCCGAACTGCCGGTTGGACTCGCCGCTGCCGCGCCAGCCGCTGCGACCCCAGGCGCGGTTGGTCTGGATCAGCGCCAGGTTGGAGAGCACCAGAACCACGAAGGTCAGTGTGCGCGCCACGTCGTCGCGGTCGGGCTCCGTCGACGCGGCATATCGACTGACGGCATGCATCCCGAGCAACACGGCGAGCAAGCCGGCCCCCTGCCACAGGCCACGCACCAGCACGGCTTTGTCGAACAGGTGCTGGTCGGTGCGGCGCGGGGAGGACTTCATGGCGTCTCCCTCCAGCGCCTGGGATTCAAACACCACCGAGCAGGCCGGATCGATGATCAGCTGCAGGAACAGGATATGCACCGGCATCAGGATCAGCGGCCAGCCCAGCAGCACCGGCATGACCGACAGACCCACGATCGGTACATGCGCGGCCACCACGAACACGATCGCCTTGCGCAGGTTCGCGAACACCCGTCGACCGTAGCGCACCGCGGTCACCAGCGAAGCGAAGTCATCGTTCATCAGCACCAGCGCAGCCGCCTCGCGCGCCACCTCGGTGCCGCGTGCGCCCATCGCCACGCCGATGTCGGCCGCCTTCAGGGCCGGGGCGTCGTTGACGCCGTCGCCCGTCATGGCGACCACGTCGCGCCGCGCGCGGAAGGCCCGGACCAGCCGCAGCTTCTGGTCGGGCTGGACGCGGGAGAAGATGTGCGTGTCGGCCAGGCGCGCGGCGAGCGCGTCATCCGAGAGCGCGGCGAGCTCGACACCGGTGATCACCGGCGAATCGACCTGCAGGCCGGCCTGCCGGGCCACCGAAATGGCGGTTGCCGAATGGTCGCCGGTCATCATCACGACGCGGATGCCGGCTTCCCGACACTCGGCGATGGCCTGTGGCACCTCGGGTCGCACGGGGTCTTCGAGCCCGACCAGCCCGAGGAAGCGGAACTCGAAATCGTGCTGCAGCTCCGGCAGCCGGCTGGCACCGAAGCTTGCCTGCGCCACGCCCAGCACGCGCAGGCCGTCCCGCGCCATGGCTTGCACCTGGGCGGCCACTCTCGCACTCTGGCCGGCGTCCATGTGGCACAGGTCGATGATCGCCTCGGGCGCGCCTTTGGCCGCGATGAGACGATCGCGCCGGTCCGGCGACTGCCAGACGCGCGACATGGCCAGCATCTCGGGCGACAGCGGATAGTCATCGACCAGGGTCCATTCGGCGTGCAGGTGCTCGGTGCCGGCCAGCAGCTGCTGTCCGGCAGCACCGATGGCCGACTCCATCGGGTCGAAGGCCCGGCGATGGCTTGCGAGCACGGCGTACTCGAGAACGCCGTGCAGCTCTTCCTGCAGGGCACTGCCCGCCGATTGCAGTCGGTCGTGGACCGCTTCCTCGGACCACAGGCGCCGCACGGTCATTCGGTTGGCGGTCAGCGTGCCGGTCTTGTCGACGCAGAGCACCGTGGTGGCGCCGAGCAGTTCGATCGCGGGGATGCTCCTGGCCAGGACCTTCTCGCGGGCCAGCCGCCATGCACCCAGCCCCAGGAAGAGCGTGAGCACCACCGGAAGTTCTTCCGGAAGGACGGCCATCGCGAACGTGAGTCCCGCCAGCACGCCGTGCAGCCAGTCGTCCAGGGCAATCCCATAGGCGATGGCGAGCACAGCGGCCAGCGCAAGCCCGACGGCGGCCACCTGCTTGACGACGCGGCGCGTCTGCTGCTGGATCGGCGTCGACTCGAGCTCAATGCCGGCCAGCGACTGGCCGATGCGCCCCAGCGCACTGCGTTCGCCGGTGGCGATGACGCGCCCGCGCCCGGCTCCTCTGGTCACCAGCGTGCCGGAGAAAGCCCTCGAGATGTCATGCGCTGGCGGCAACGATGCCGCCTCCTTCACCACCGGCACGGACTCGCCGGTCAGCAGCGATTCATCGATCGCGAGATCGGCCGCTTCAACGAGCGCCATGTCGGCCGGAACGCGGTCGCCTTCCGCCAGCAGCACCACGTCGCCCACCACCAGCTCGCGCGCCGGAACGCGGCGCGCCATCGCGCCGCGAAGGACCAGGGCTTGCGGACTGGACAGGTCGCGCAGGGCATCGAGCGCCCGCTCGCTGCGCCGCTGCTGAACAAAGCTGATGCCCATGACCACGAAGACGAAGCCGAGCAGCATCAGCGCTTCCTGGGCGTCGCCGAGCACCATGTAGACAACCCCGCAGGCCACGAGCAACAGGAACATCGGCTCGGATGCGACCTCGCGTGCCAGCCTCAGCACGCTGCGCGGCCGCGACACCGGCAACGCGTTCGGGCCGTCCCGCTGCAGCCGCCGCTCCGCTTCGTCGTCGCTCAGACCGTCTGTCGCGGCCGTGGACAGCCTCGCGGGCGAGCCCGTGTTCATCGATCCGCCAGCCCCGCCGCTGCCGCATGGTCGAGGTCCGGCCTGCGCCACGGATCGACATGCGTCATGAGGTTGAGCACGCGATGGCGTTGCAGCACGCGCCGGCGGGCCGCGAGCGCGATGTCATGGCCCTGTTCGACGCTGATGGTGGCGTCCACCTCGAGGTGGGCGTCCACGACGATCATGTCGCCCATCTTGCGGGTGCGCACGTCGTGCACGTTGCGCACGCCTTCGGTTTCGCTGAGCGTGCGACGGATCGCCTCGACCTCCTGTTCGTCGATCGAGCGGTCCATCAGGTCATGCAACGCGTCCCAGCCGAAGCTCCATCCCATCCTGGCCACCATGAAGCCGACGATGAGCGCCGCGATCGGGTCCAGGATCGGGTAGCCGGCCAGGTTGCCGATGATGCCCAGGCCGACCACCAGCGACGAAGCCGCATCGGAACGTGCGTGCCAGGCGTTGGCGACGAGCATGCTGGACTTCACGCGCTTGGCGACGGCCAGCATGTAGCGAAAGAGCAGTTCCTTCGCGATGAGCGCGCCGCCGGCAACCCAGAGCGCGACGATATGCACCTGCTGAACGGTCTCGGGCTCCTCGAGCTTGCGAAACGCGGACCAGAGCATGCCGACGCCCACGACGAGCAGCAGCAGGCCGAGGGCCAGGGAAGCGGCGGTCTCGAAGCGCTGGTGGCCGTACGGGTGGTCTTTGTCGGCTTCCTTCTTGCCGTGATGGCTCGCGAAGAGCACCACGAAATCGGCGACCAGGTCCGACAACGAATGAATGCCGTCGGCCACGAGGCCCTGCGACTTGGACAGCAATCCGACCGTGACCTGGGTGACAGTCAGCAGCAGGTTGACGACCACGCTGACCCAGGTGCTGCGCGAGGCTGCGCTTGCACGCTCTTCAGCGCTGTGTTCGCTGTCCTCGGGATCGTCGGACAGGTCGGCCAGACTCATGGCGTCTCGGGGTGCCCGGTCACTTGACCACCACGACGGGTTGCTTCGCGGTCGCGAGCACGCGCTGCGCCACCGAGCCAATCAGCAGGTCGGCCACCGCGCTGCGGCCCTTCGAGCCCAGCACGATCATGTCGAACTTGCCTTTGCTGGCGCAATCGACGATTTCCTGCGCCACGTGGCCCGTGCGGATCTCCATGTCATAGCCGATGCCATCGGCCTGAAGCAGTTTGCGGGCCGGCTTGAGCTCTTTCTCGCTGAGTTCGCGCAGATAATCCGCAACCTCCGCCTTGCCCACGAAGGCCTTGGCATGGCGCAGGCCGGCGTCGTCGTGGACGCTGATCAGCGTGATCTTGTTCGATGCGGTGCGCAACAGATGCGCAAGCCTGGCCGCGTACTTGACTGCACGCAGGGAATTCTTGGACCCGTCGGTCGCGACAAGGATTTTCATGGTTCGAAGCTCCGGATGATGTTGTTCTGCCGAGTGTAAGGTTGCGGTTCAGCCTTGCTGCACCAGAGGCACGCTGCGCGTTTTCACCCGGCTGCCGTCGCGCAGCGCCGAGTGCGGATAGACGATCACTTTCGCACCGGCCTGGATGCCCCCGAGCACCCAGGCTTCGGATCCGTTGCGCCCGCCGATCTCCACCGGCGCCAGCCGCGCCCGCCCTTCCGAAACGACGAAAACGCCCATGCCTTCGCCGGGCAGCGGGAACACCGCGCTGACCGGTACCCGCAGTACCGACGGCTGGGCCACCGTCACGATGCGAACGCCCACGCGATAGCCGTCGCCCAGCGCCCGCCACGACGACGCAGGACTGGTGATGTCGATCAGCACGTTGACGCGTTGCTCCTCGATGCCGAGGGCCGAGACCTTGGTAAAGGCTGCCGGCTCGATGCGCCGCACGCGGCCTTCGAGCACGCCGGGCGAGCCCCAGCGCTCGATGCGCACCGGCGCGCCCACCTGTGTCTGCACGGCGTCGGTCGTCAGCAGTTCGGTGACGATCTCCAATTGCGAGATGTCGCCGACCTCGAGCACAGGCGCGCCCAGCGTCACCGTGGTCTCGCTGGGCTGCGCCACCTTGAGCACGCGCCCTGCCACCGGAGAGCGCAGCGGAAAGCCGGCGCCCTGCCCCGACGGGCTTCGCGTCGCCAGCAGCGCCGCGCGCGCGGTCTCCAGCTCATGCCCGGCGACGTGGCGACCTTGCAGCGTCGCATCGAGGTCCTTCTGCGCAGCCTGCACCGAAAGCTGGTCGGACTCCACTTTGGCCGGCGCGACGAATTTCTCGCGCGCCAGCTGCTCGGAGCGGCGCAACTCCGCACGCGCCAACTCGAGTCCGACGCGCGCACGCTGCACGTTGGCGTCCGCGCGCTGCACGATGGCCTCGGCGACCTCCACGCGGGTGTCCTGCTCGCGTCGGGTGCGCTCGTCCAGCATCGGCGAAAGAGCGGGCGTCAGCGTCGCGACCGTGTCGCCGGCCGCCACCGCATCGCCCTCCCGCAAGCTGACGCGCGCCAACCGTCCGGCCAGCGGCGCGGTGATGACGTAGCGGTCACGCAGCCGCGTGCGGGCGTCTTCCGCGATGGACTGTTCGTAAGGCCCGACGGAGGCCGTCGCCACTTCGACGGCGATGGGACGCGGCGCAAAGGCCCAGGCCAGCAGCCCGGCCAGCACCATGCCTGCACCCACCATCACCGCCAGCGTATTGCGCTTCATGTCACGCTCACTCCCGCGTCTTCAGGGCCGAGACGATGTCGAGCCGATCGATGCGCCGCCGCACGACCAGCGCGCTCGCAACCGCCGCCCCCAGCACCGCCAATGCCGCCAGCGCATAGGTTCGCGGCAGGATCGCGACCGGAAAGTAGAACTGGTCGGACTTCAGCAGTCCCGTGATGACGTGGACCAGTCCATAGCCGGCGAGCATGCCCAGCGGCAGCGCCATGGCGACGGCGATCGCCAGCTCACCCAACATCAGCCCCGAGACCTCCGCCCGCGTGAATCCGAGCACGCGCAGGCTGGCCAGCTCCCAGCTTCGTTCCGCGAGCGCGATGCGCACGTTGTTGTAGACCACGCCGACGGCAATGACGGCGGCGAACAGGGTCAGCACGGTGCTCATGATCAGGATGTTGCGTGCCGTCACCTCCCGCATGTTGCGCAGCAAGGTCGCCTTGCTGAACGCGCCTGCCGCGCGCGGCAGGCCCTGCGTGGCCCGGAGGAAGCGGGCTTCGCTGCCGCGCTCGAGCGCCAGCACGAAGCCGGTCGCGACATCGCCCTCGCCCAGCGCCCGGTTCAGTGCGGCACGGTTCATGTAGGCGTTCAGGCCCATCATCTCGCGCACGGTCGCCTGCACCGGCAGCGTGAGTTCGCTGCGGCGACCCTCCTGCACCTCGACCCGCACCGCATCGCCCACCCGGAGCCCGAGCTTGTCGGCCAGGCGGTCGGTCAGGACGATGCCGTCGCCACTCGGCAGGGCCTGCCGGCCGTCGACATCGATGATGCGCAACAGCTCGCTGCGCTCCGGGCCGCCGCGAATCATCACGCGCTGGCGCCGTGGCCCGTTGACGAGCGTGGCCTGCACATCGCGCAGCGACTCGTGCGCCAGCACGCCGGGCAGTCGCCCGAGCTGCAGCGCGATGGCGCCGTCGGCCGGCTCGGTCATCCACACCGAAACGTCGCTGCGCATCGACAGGGAGAAGCTGGTGTCGACGATCACCTCGATGGCGTCGCGAAAGAAGTTGCCCATCACGACGATGGCCAGCGCCGCGGCGATGCCACCGATCGACAGTCCGGTGCGCAGCGGCTTGCGCTCCATGTTGCGCAGGATCATCCGCAGCGCGGGGCTCAGGCCGGTGAAGCCGAGCCGCTCGGCCAGCGTGCGGCGGAACCGCCCGGGGGCCGGCGGCCGCATGGCTTCGGCTGGCGTCAGTCGAACGGTGGCGAAAATCGCCGACAGGGTTCCCAGCACGCCGGCGCCCAGCGTCAAGCCGCCGGCCAGGACAACGAGGGCTGGATCCATTCGATGCGCGAAGTGCGCGAAGTGGAAGACTTCCGCATACAGGCCGACGAAGGCGGCCCCGAGCCAGTCGCCGAGCACGATGCCGAGCGCGATGCCCAGCGCGACGATCAGCAGCACCAGCTTCAGGTAGTGCGCCGCGATGCGCCTGTTCGCGTAGCCGAGCGCCTTCAGCGCGGCGATCTGCTCGCGCTGCGTCGCGACCAGGCGCGAGACCACCACATTCAGCAGAAAGGCGGCGACGCCAAGGAAGATCGACGGCAGCACCGTTCCGAGCACGCGCTGCTCCTTGATCTCGTTGTCCAGCATGGCGTGCGAGGTCTGGTCGATGCGGCCGCGTGGCGTGGCGCCGCCGTAGCGGGCCAGCGGCTGCGCGAGCGCGTCGATCACCTCGGCCTCCGTGATGCGGCGCGTGCCCTCCGGCGCGAGCCGCACGGCCAGCGTGTTGAAGGCACCGTCCATGTCGTAGGCGGCGGCCAGCGCCCGCTGGTCAACCCAGAAGATCCCGAACCCGCGCTGGTCCGGCATGCCCCACAGGCCGGCGAAGACGAACTCCGGCGACACGGCGAGGCCAACGATGTGCAGGCGGCGCTTGCGGCCATTGACCAGGGCGCCGACCGAATCGCCCGGGCGCAGGCCGCGCATCTGGGCGAAGCCCTTCGACACCAGCGCGTCGATGGTGTCGCGCACCGGCTCGTCGATCGCGGCCTGGTCGAACAAGCCACGGCCCTCGGCAATCGTGACCCGGTTCAGGCGCGCCGGCTGCAGGCGGTCGACGCCGATCAACTGGCCCAGCACGGGGTCGCTGCTGCCGGCGATATCGATGCGCACCACCTGCTCGATCGTCGGCTGCACGTCGGCCACGCCGGGCACGCCGCGAAGCTGTTCGGCCAACGCCAGCGGCGCGCGCTTGACCGTGGCGAACAGGTCGGCGAAGCGCCCCTCGGCATAGAAGGCGTCGCGCGCCGCGGCCAGCGAATCCACGGCCGAAAGGCTGGTGAGGAAGCCGCCCACGCCGCTGGCCACCACCAGCGCGATGGTCAGCGCCTGGCTCCACATCGCGCGCAGGTCGCGCATCAATTTGCGATCGAGTGCTTTCATGGGCCGCTCACCATGCGAGTTCCTCGGACGCCATGCGCTTCGCATTGCGCTCGATTCGCTGGACCCTGCCGTCTGCGAGGTAGACGACGCGATCGGCCATGCCGGCGATCGCCGCGTTGTGCGTGATCACCAGCGCGGTGGTGCCGAGTTCGAGGTTGATGCGCGAGATGACGTCGAGCACCAGCTTGCCGGTCGCATAGTCCAGCGCGCCCGTCGGTTCGTCGCAGAGGAGCACCTGGGGCCGCTTGACGATGGCCCGTGCAATGGCCACGCGCTGCTGTTCGCCGCCCGAGAGCTGCGACGGAAAGTGGTCGCGCCGGGCCGACAGTGCCACCCGCTGCAACGCCTCGTCGATGGGCATCGGGTGGGCCGCGATGTCGGTGACCAGCGCCACGTTCTCGTAGGCCGTGAGGCTGGGAATCAGGTTGTAGAACTGGAACACGAAGCCGACGTGGTCGCGCCGGTAGCGCGTCAGCGCGTCATCGCCGGCGGCGGTCAGGTCGTGGTCCAGGTAGCTGAGGCTGCCGGTGGTGGCCACCTCCAGGCCACCGAGGATGTTCAGCAGGGTCGACTTGCCGCTGCCCGAAGGCCCTAGCAGCACCACGAATTCGCCGGCCGCGATGTCCAGATCCACGTCGCGCAGGGCGACGACGTCCACGTCGCCGGCGTGGTAGGTCTTGCCGAGCCCTCGGGCTCGAAAGACGGGAGGTACCGGCAACGGTGGGACGGCCATGGCCGATGTTCCCGCGTGCCGCCCGTGCGACCTTGACTTCCGTCAAGTCGTGCGAATCCAGCCTGGCAATCCCGAGCTGAACCGTCGGGCCGGACGCGTTCTGTTAAGAAAACGCTAAGACCGCCAAGACACCATGGCTTTCCAAGGAGTTGTCATGAACGTATTCAATTCGCAACCGTCCGCGCGTCGCTGGTCCGTCCCCGCGGCCTGGACCGCCGCCATCGCCGTCACCATCGCCCCTGCGGCCGCTGCCACCACCTCTACCGAACTGCTCGCCGGCTACGTCAGGGAGGCCGGGTCCGGCGCGAATCCCGACCGCGGACAGTTGCTGTTCAACAGCCGACATGGCCGCGAGTGGAGCTGCGCCTCGTGCCACGGCGCGGTGCCCACGGGGCCGGGCCGGCACGCAGCCACCGACAAGCCGATCGGTGCCCTGGCCCCGGCCTTCAACGCCGAGCGGTTCACCGACGCCGCCAAGGCCGACAAGTGGTTCCGTCGCAACTGCAACGACGTGGTGGGGCGCGAATGCACCGCCGCGGAGAAGGCCGATGTGTTGAGTTGGTTGATCCAACTCAAGCCTTGAAGTCGCGGCGATGTCTACCCTTCATTCAGGAGTTCATCATCGCTGAGCCACCTCGCATCCGCCTCGCAGGCGCCTGGGTGCTGGCCGCGCTCTTCGCCTCGCAGGCCTGGGCCGGCGATGGCGACCGGACTACTGCACGGGCGCCCTTGCTGCCGCAGTACCGCGCCGAGTGCGCGGCCTGTCATATCGCCTACCCGCCCGGCATGTTGCCGGCGGCTTCCTGGCAGCGCCTGATGGCGAACCTTCCCCGCCACTTCGGCACCGATGCGTCGCTGGACCCCGGCACGGTGAGCGAGCTCGCGAACTGGCTGGCGGCGAGTGCCGCCACCAGCGGTCGCAGGAGCGAACCACCACCGGACGACCGCATCACGCGCTCGGCCTGGTTCGTCCGGAAACACCGCGAGGTGGCGCCCGCCACCTGGAAGCTGCCCAGCGTCCGGAACGCCGCCAATTGCGCAGCCTGTCACACCCAAGCCGATCAAGGAGATTTCAATGAACACGACGTCCGCATCCCCCGCTGAACGCCCCGCGGCCGAGCCGCGGTCCGGCAGGATCCTCGTCTGGGACCTGCCGGTGCGCGTCTTCCACTGGCTCATCGTGCTGTGCTTTGCGGGCGCCTACCTCACCGCGGAGCGCGAATCGTGGCGGCTGGTCCACGTCACGCTCGGCTACACGATGGCGGGACTCGTCCTGTTTCGTCTCTTGTGGGGCTTCCTGGGCACCCGTTACGCGCGCTTCTCGAACTTCGTCCGCGGACCGCGCGCGATCGCGGCCTACATCGGCAGCATGCTTCGAGGGCGCACGGAGCAGCACACGGGACACAACCCCGCGGGCGCCCTCGCCATCGTCGCGCTGCTCGGCTTGGCCCTGGCGGTCACGGCAGCGGGCTGGGCGACCTATCAGGACCTGGGAGGCAAGTGGCTCGAAGAGGTGCATGAAGCCGCAGCCAACATCATGCTCGGCGTGGTCGGTCTCCACATCGCCGGTGTGCTGCTCGCGAGCTGGATGCACCGCGACAACCTGGTCGGCGCCATGATCACCGGGCGCAAGCCGGGCCGGCCCGAGGACGGCGTGCGCAGCGCCTGGCGCAGCGTCGGCATCCTCATGCTGGTGGCGGTGCTGGGCTTCTGGTGGACACAGTGGCACGACGCCTCGACGCACGTCGCCCAGGGCCCGACCGCCGTGTCCGGCAAGGYGGCGAGCCAGGATCGAGACGACTGAGCACTCCGGCCCCTTCTTGTCGCTCACAATCCCCCCATGCGCATCCTCCTTGCCGAAGACGACCCGCTGCTCGGCGACGGCCTTCGCGCAGGCCTGCGCCAACTCGATTTCCAGGTCGATTGGGTGCGGGACGGCGAGGCCGCCGAGCGCGAACTGCGCGCCGAACCGTATGCCGCGGCGGTGCTCGATCTGGGCCTGCCCCTGCGGGACGGCTTGTCCGTGCTCGCGAGCGTGCGCAAGGCGGGCATCGCGACGCCCATCCTGGTGCTGACCGCACGCGACGGCGTGCCCGACCGAATTCGCGGGCTCGATGTCGGTGCCGACGACTACGTCATCAAGCCCGTCGACCTGCTCGAACTCGCAGCGCGCCTGCGTGCCCTGATCCGCCGTGCCCACGGCCAGGCCCAGGAACGCCTGCAGGCCCAAGATGTCGTGCTTGATCCGGCTGCGCACACGGTGCATCTTGCGGGCGAGCCGGTCGCGCTGCCGTCCCGCGAGTTTGCGCTGTTGCACGCACTGATGCTCAATGCCGGGCGCGTGCTCTCGCGCGAACAGCTCGAACAGCACCTCTACGGCTGGGGGCAGGAAGTGGAGAGCAATGCGATCGAAGTGCATGTCCATCATCTGCGCCGCAAGCTCGGCGGCTCGCTCATCCAGACCGTGCGCGGCGTGGGCTACGTGCTGGTGCGCGACAAGCCGGGCAGCTGAAGACGATGCCGCGCTCGCTCCAGGGCCGCCTCCTGCTGCTGGTGCTCGGCCTGGTGGCGGGCGTGTGGCTGGCCACTGCGGTCATGACATGGTTCGACGTGCGCCACGAACTGGACGAATTGCTCGACGGCCATCTTGCGCAGGGCGCCGCGCTGCTGGTCGCCCAGCAGATGCAGGCCCCATCCGAAGAAGATCGAAGCATCGAGGCCCCGGTGCTGCACCGCTATGCACCCAGGGTGACGTTCCAGGTCTTCCATGAAGGCCGCCTGACGCTGCGCTCGGCCAACGCACCGTCCTCGCCGATGATCGACCCCGGGCGACGCTTCAACTCGGGCTTCAGCACAGTGCGCATCGACGGCGCGACATGGCGCGTGTTCRCAGCCCACGGCAGCGAGCGCGATGTGCAGGTGTATGTGGGCGAGCGGGTGGATTCGCGATCCTCCATTCTCCGGGCGGTGCTGCGAAGCACACTCTGGCCGATGTTCGTCGCATTGCCCCTGCTCGCGCTCGCGGTGTGGTGGGCGGTCCGTCGCGGCATGCTGCCGCTCAGGCGGCTCGGACGGACCTTGACCTTGCGCGAACCGCAGGTCCTGAAGCCGATTGCCATCGACGGCGCACCGTCGGAGATGGCGCCGATGCTCGACGCACTCAACGGCCTTTTCGGTCGCATCGACGGGTTGATGGCGTCGGAGCGCCGCTTCACCGCCGACGCCGCCCACGAGTTGCGCACGCCCATCGCCGCGATCCGGGCCCAGGCGCAGGTCGCGCTGACCGAGGCCGACGATGCCCGGCGCCGCCATGCGCTCGAAGCGACGCTCGAAGGCTGCGACCGGGCCACTCACCTGGTCGAGCAACTGCTGACGCTGTCGCGCCTCGAGGCAGGTGCCGACCTCCAAAGCGAGGCGGTGAATCTCGGCGCCCTCGTACGCGCCGTGGTGGCCGAAGCCGCGCCCGCGGCCATCCGCAAGCAGCAGAACATCGGGGTCGATGCGGTGCACGAATGCCCTGTTCGCGGCGATCCGGCGCTGTTCGCGGTGCTGGTGCGCAATCTGGTCGACAACGCGATCCGCTACAGCCCGGCACGGGCCGATATCCGCGTCGAAGTCATTCGTTCACACGACCACGTGCAGCTCAGTGTCGAAGACAGCGGCCCCGGCATGAAGGAGGAAGACATCGCGCGATGCGGGGAGCGCTTCTTCCGCGTCCTCGGCAGCGGCGAGAGTGGCAGCGGCCTGGGCTGGTCCATCGTTCGGCGCATCGCCTCCGCGCAGCACGCGACCGTGCGCATCGGGCGCTCGAGCCGCCTGGGCGGCCTCGCGGTGAATGTCGAGTGGACTGCCGCCGTTGCAGCCCGTCCGACCATGGCTGTCCCAGTGGGTCGACAGCAGTATTGAAGTGGACGAGGCGCCCCGGGCGCGCGCCAGCAGTTCGTCCATTGCTTCGGCAGCCGCCATAGCCGCCAGGCTTGAGCGCCTCGATCACCTGTTCGACGCAGCGCCGGCGGCGGTGGACCGAAGGCAATTGCTCACTGACTAGCGAGCCCTATGGGGCAACATGGCCAACAGAACACCATCTTTGAAAACGAAGTGATGGTAGATGGCTGCGGCCGCGTGCAGGCCCGCTAGCCACATGAGGGTGTCGCCCAAAAGCTTGTGTACCTCGCCCCAATCGGCCAGTTTCGCGACGGCGGAGTCTGCGATCGTGGGCATCTGGTCGACGCGCACACTGCCCAACAGCGTCAGCGGGTGAGCCTCGCTGCCCAGAGCCAGGAACGCAGTGGCCGGCAAGGCGAGGAGAAGCGCCCACAGCGCCAAGTGCATCAGCCTGGCCGTGACGTGCATCCAGCCAGCCATTGAGAACCGCGGCGCTGGCGGGCGCAATGTCACCCAGACGAGGCGAAACGCAGTCAAGACCAAGACCAATATCCCCAAGGTTTCGTGCCAAACAATGTCACTTCGGGTTGCTGGGTCAACCCCTTGTCGCATGAGCCTTCCAAAGCCATCAGGCCCAAGGATGAAGGCGGCGGTCACGACAACGGCAGTGAGCCAGTGAAGGGTCCGGCTCAGGAAGTCGTAGCGGGCGGTGCTCTGTGGGTTCATGAGGTCTCCATGGAACTGAAGCGATTGTGCGCGACCAAGCGAAGCGGCTGCTGCTGCGGACAGTCAAGGATCGCCCGGAAGGCTTCACGAATTTGAGGGTAAAAGCCGAGACTGGCTCATCTTGACTTGATTTGCATCAATAACGAAAGCGGTCCTTGCGAGCATTGTGGAAGCATCGAGTGCTGTTCGAGCGCTGAACCCACAAAGCAGTCACCATGAAGCTCATGAGAATCTTGGCTGYGGCCGCAGCAGTCGCGCTTGCCGGTTGCTCCTCCTTTCCCGGCTCGGGAACCAAACAGGCCGACGAACATGAGGCGCATCACCCGGCGRCTGAAACCGCACCGAAGGTCGACCCGGGCAAGTTCGACCAGCAAATGAAGACGATGCAGGA
>NZ_JBFUCJ010000095.1:0-28880 GCF_056405295.1 Variovorax sp. P1_H2
GGCCCAGGCCGGCGCCGGGCCGCCCCAAGGCGGCCTGCGGCCCCCCTGGGGGGCAGCGACCCACACGCAGTGGGGGAGCGTGGGGGCTCAGTCAGGCCGGCGCCGGGCCGCCCCCAGGCGACCTGCGGCCCCCCTGGGGGGCAGCGACCCACACGYAGTGGGGGAGCGTGGGGGCTCAGTCAGGCCGGCGCCGGGCCGCCCCAAGGCGGCCTGCGGCCCCCCTGGGGGGCAGCGACCCACACGCAGTGGGGGAGCGTGGGGGCTCTACTTTCACATGGCCCGGAACAGGTGGGCATAGAGCCGGCTGACCGGAATCCTGTCGCCGCGCCCGCGCAGGCTCAGCTGTTGCCGGCCGGTTTCGTCGCGGTGCACCGCCTCGATCGCGCTGCTGCGCACGACCACCGCGCGATGCACCTGCCAGAACACCTCGGCGTCGAGCTGCGGCAGCAATTGCTTGAGGGGCGTGCGGATCAGGTACTCGTGCGTGGCAGTCAGCACGCGGACGTATTTGTCGGCGGCTTCGAAGTAAAGCACTTCGTCGATCGGCACCATGCGCACCGTGGATCCGCCAGCCTCGCTGGCGTTGATGAACCTGAGCGGCGCGCCGGCGGCGCCCGGGCCCGATGATCCTGCGCTGGCCAGCAGCCGGCGCCATTGCGCCAGCGTCTGCTCCAGCGCGGCGGGCGCGATCGCTTCGGCGGGCGCCCGGGCAGCCAGCGCCTGCCTGAGCCGCGCGGCGGTCCGGCGCAGCCGTTCGGGCTGGACCGGCTTCAGCACGTAGTCGATCGCCTGCGCCTCGAAGGCGCGTGCCGCGTATTCGTCGTAGGCGGTGACGAAGACCAGCTGCGGCATCGGCGCCTCGTCGGCCGGCCAGCTGTCGGCCAGTTCGGCCGCGGCGCCCAGGCCGTCGAGGCCCGGCATCCGGATGTCGAGGAACAGCACCTGCGGCAGCAGCCGCAATGCCTCCTGCACGGCGCTGGCGCCGTCGCCGACCGTGGCGACGACATCGAGCTCCGGCCACGCGGCGGCCAGTTCGGCCTGCAGCGCCCGGGCCAGCAGGGGTTCGTCTTCGGCGATGAGTGCGGTGGCTTTCATGTGTTCAGGTGGGGAATACGACCGTCGCGAGGGTCCCGCCGGCGGCCGTGGTTTTCAGTGTCAAGCTGCCGTGCGCGCCATAGACCGCGACCAGGCGTTCGCGCACCTGGGTCACGCCGAAGCCGCCGCCATCGTCTGCAGGCGCGGCCTTCAGACCGACGCCGGTGTCGCAGACTTCGATGCGGATCTGCGGCTGGCCGTCTTCGGGGCGGTTCTCGCGCCGCGCACGGACGCTGATCTCGCCGCCCTCGACTTTCGATTCGAGGCCGTGCCGAATGCTGTTCTCGACCAGGGGCTGCAGCAGCAGCGGCGGGACGGGCAGGTCGCGCAAGGCCTCGGGCAGGTCGAGCGTGTAGCGCAGGCGCGGCCCCATGCGCACCGACATGAGCTCGAGGTAGTCGCCCAGTCGATCGAATTCGGAGGCCAGCGGATGCGAGGTGGCGCGCGAGCCGGCGAGGGTGACGCGCAAGTAGTTGTTGAGATGGTCGAGCATCTCGACCGCGCGCGGCGGGTCGAGCGTGATCAATGCGCGCAGGTTGGCCAGCGTGTTGAACAGCATGTGCGGCTCGAGCTGGGTCTCGAGCAGCTTGAGCCTGGCTTCGCCGGCGTCGCGTTCGGCGGTGACGATCTTGGCCGTGAGTGCGGCCGCCTTGCCGCGGGCGTGGAAGTAGAAGCTCGCGGCGGCGCCGGCGACGATGGTGATGACCAGGCTGATGGTGTTGTCGCGTGGCGTCGAGACATTGCGGTAATTGAACAGGAAATCGCCCACGCGGTCGCCGACCAGGAAGCCGCAGCCGATGCCGATGGCGGTCAGCAGCAGGCCACGCCAGCCCTTCGGCCAGCCATGGCCGCCGCTGCCGTCGCCGTGACAGTGGCGCGGGTCGACGAGGTAGCGCCCGAACTCGATGACGGCCCAGGTGATGGTGCCCACGGACAAGGCATAGCCGACCTGCATCAGGTAGGTCTTGTTCGGCCAGATCGCCGTGGTCAGCACCGCCACCACGCAGCAGAAGGCGATGACTTGCAGGTAATGCCGGCCCGCGCTGGACCAATGGATCTTCATGGCGCCAGATTCTGGACGAAGAAGCGGGCGATGGCGCCGTAGACGGCGGGCAGGCTGGCCCGGTCGAAGCCCGGCGGGTCGTTCAAGAGCCGGGCCGCGCGGGGCGGCAGCTCGGGCGGCTGGGGCGACAGGATCGAGCCGTGGCCCGCGGCCGGCATGTCGGCGACCAGCACGCAGCCGGCGCCGCAGGCGGCGCGCACCGCGTCGATGTGCCATTGCGGAGCGAGCCAGTCGTCCCGGCCCGCGCGCACCAGTCCGAGCGGAATCCGCGGTGTCGCGAGCGAGGCCATGTCGACGGGCGCGGCCATGGGCACGGCCGCCACCGCGGCCGTGATCCTCGGATCGGTCCAGGTTTCGAGCGTGGTCTGGCTGCCCAGTTTCCAATGGATCGCGCGGCGAGCGACCGCCAGGCGCAAGCCGTCGAACAGGCTGCCCGTGAGCGCGCTCGCCAGTCCCACGCAGGCCGGGAAATCCTGGGCCAGGTGCGCCTGGCAATGGTCGTCCAGCAGGGCCGGCGACCAGCGCGCGCCGGCCAGGGTCAGCGCCGTGAGGCCGCCGGCAGACATCCCGTAGACGCCGACATGCTTGAAGTCGAGCAGAGGCGCGAAGCGCGCGTCGGCGGCCATCGCGTCGATCGCTTGCGACACCTCTTTCGGCCGGTGGCGCCATGTCGCCGGGCCGACATCGCGCATGTCGCGGTAGTTGTCGCCGGCGTGTTCCGGCATGGCGACGGTGAAACCGGCGTCCACCAGCGCGATTGCCAGGTCGGCCTGCGGCCAGGGCGAGCCGCCGGAGCCGTGCGACATGACCACGAGGCGGCCGTTGCCGCGCAGCGGGGCGGCGTCGGCGGCCAGCTCGAAGGAAAAGGGGCCGCGGCTGAAGCGGGCGGGCGTGGCGGCGGTCGGGTAGAACACCGTGACCGGGCCGGTGTCCGGCGGCGCCGGCAGCAGCGCGACGCCGGTGGCCGCGGATGCGGCGTGGCCCAGCAGGCCGATCAGGGCCAGCGCCAGCAGCTGTCGCAGGCCGGCCTTCACCACGGGTCTCCCTTGGCGCCGCCGGCCAGCCGGGCGCGTWCGCGCTCGGCCATGCGCTCCAGCAGCGCGCCGCCCGGCGGCAGCAGCCAGACCGCGGCGCCATGGGCCAGCAGGCCGACGCCCCAGCCCAGCAGCGGGTAGATGGCCCAGGCGCGGCCGTTCGCCGCCGACAGGCCGATCAGGCCGAGGTTGACGATGGCATAGATGGCCGCATGGGTGAACCAGCCCAGCTTGGCCTTGGCGCGCCGCAGTGCGAGCCGTTCGATGCGTGATGATTCGGTGGGCATGGAAGTCTCCTGGATTGTGCAGACAGGGCCGGGTTCAGGCGCCGGTGGCGCCGGCCGCCAGGCGATCCTCGCGGATCGCCAGCTTCCAGAGCCGCAGCGCGCGGCCGGCGAAGACGCCGCTGAAGACGCCGTACAGCAGCGCGATGGCCAGCGCGAAGGCGGCGTCGTGGCGGACCTCCGGATGCATCGCCAGGGTGGCGCCGACCCCGTACTTGGTGAAGAAGATGCCCATCATGAGCAGCAGCGGCACGGCGCTGCCCGCGACGTGGAAGCGTCGTGTCGCCTCGTCGTAGCGCGTGCCGGCCGGCAATCCGCGCTGCAGCACCAGGGTCAGCGCCACCCCGGCCGCCGCGGCCCAGCCCAGCAGGCTCAAGCTCGAAGCGCCGAAGGCCGAGGCCACGCCATAGATCGACAGGCCGGTCATCACGATCGGCATCACCGTCGCCCGGCCCAGGCTCATGCTGTGGGCCAGCAACTGCCTGGCGCCGAGCCACAGCAAGGTGGCAAACAGGATGTAAACCCACTTCGGGGTGTGCAGGAAGATCTGGGTCAGCATGGAAGGCTCCTTGAAGGTTGGAAGAACGGGTGTGCGCAAGGGGTCAGGCAAGGCCCAGCCACTGGCTCCAGACCAGCTGGCCGAGATAGCGATGGGGCAGCAGCGTGAAGGCGCCGGCCACGATGCAGGCGCTGATGTAGGTCGCCTGCATCGCGATCCGGTGGCCGCGGATGTCGCCCTGGGCGAGCTTCCAGAAGGCGCGCGAGAGACCGAGGAAGGTGGCCGGCACCAGCAGGTGCACCAGCGTGTAGCCGCCGATGTTGGGCAGCTTGAAGTCGCGGATGAACAGCGCCGAAAGCGCCGCCATCACGATCAGCGTGACCCAGGCGTAGCCCAGCGCACGGTGCAGGCGCGGCCGCTGGGTCCGGCTCTGGCGGGCCCAGAGCACCACCGGCCCGAGGACCAGGGCGGAAGCGGCGGCGGCGAGGTGGATGGCGATGACCGGGGACATCTGCATGGTGGGCTCCTGAAGGGGATGGGCGGACTGTGCCGAGCGTCCGCGGCGTCCGCCACGGCCATGCGACGAACTGCGCCTGGGCGGCGCGAGTTGCATTCGGTGATCGCCGGACGCGGGGCGTCAACACCGGCTTTACCGAGGCTTTACGGTTCGTGGGGGCTGGGCGCTACGATTCGGCGCTCCACTACGGGCTGCCGTATTCACGCCCTTTCACCGATGTCGTCCCCCCTTCCCGAGTCCGCCCCCGAACACCTTCCCGCGACCCGTCCCGAACCCTCCCGACGGCGGCGCTGGGTCGGCAGCCTGGTGGCGTTCGCGGTGGTGCTGGCGCTGGGCGGCGGGGCCTGGTACCTGATCAAGCGCTCGGGCGAACCGGCCGGCGGCCGGCCGAACTTCGGTGGCGCCAGCTCCACGGTCGGCCATGCGGCCGCCAGGCGCATGGACATGCCGATCATGATCGACGCGCTCGGCACGGTGACGCCGCTGGCGACCATCACGCTGAGGCCACAGGTCGGCGGCGTGCTCACCGAGGTGCTCTATACCGAGGGCCAGACCGTCGGCAAGGGCCAGCTGCTGGCCCGCATCGACCCGCGCCCCTACGAGCAGGCGCTGATGCAGGCCCAGGGCAACCGGGTGCGCGACGAGGCGCAGCTCGAGGCCGCCCGCGTCACCCTGTCGCGCTACCGCACGCTGCTGGGCCAGGACTCGATCGCGCGCCAGGACGTCGACACCCAGGCCGCGCTGGTCAAGCAGCTCGAAGGCACCGTGACCACCGACCGCGCGGCCGAGGCCGCCGCCAAGCTCAACCTGGACTACACCCGCGTCACGGCGCCGGTGGCCGGGCGCATCGGGCTGCGCACGGTCGATCCGGGCAACACGGTGACGGCCAACGCGACCACCGGCATCGCGGTCATCACGCAAATGAACCCGATCGACGTCCAGTTCGCGGTGCCGCAGGATCGGGTGCCCGACATCCAGGCCCAGCTCGCGAAGGGCGAAGCGCTGCCGGTCAAGGCGCTGGACCGGGTGCGCAGTGCGGTGCTCGACACCGGTACTTTTTCGACCCTCGACAACGTGGTCGACACCAGCACGGGCACGGTGCGGGCCAAGGCGCGCTTCGCCAACACCGGCACGCCGCTGTTTCCGAACCAGTTCGTCAACGTTCAGATGGTGCTGCGCACCATCGATGCGATCGTGGTGCCGGTGACCGCGGTGCGCATCGGGCCCAACGGCAGTTTCGTCTACGTGGTGAATGAAGACCGGACGGTGTCGGTGCGCCCGGTGAAGCGCGGCGAGGCCACGGTCGACGTGGTGGCGATCACCGAAGGCCTGAAAGCCGGCGAGGACGTGGTCACCGAAGGCGGCGACCGCCTGAAGGACGGCGCCCGGGTGGTCCTGCAGGGCGACAACCCGGCGACGGCGCCGCGCCCCGGCGCCTCCGGCCCGCGCGGGCCGCGCACGCCCGGCGGGCCGGGTGGCGAGGGCCGCAGGCAGCGGCCTGCCCCGCAGTAAGGGGGCGTGGTGAGTCCCTCGCGTCCCTTCATCGAGCGGCCCGTCGCGACCGCGCTGCTGATGCTTGCGATCGTGCTCGCGGGCCTGGTCGGCTTCCGCTTCCTGCCGCTGGCGGCGCTGCCGCAGGTCGACTATCCGACGATCCAGGTGCAGACGCTCTATCCGGGCGCCAGCCCCGAGGTCATGAGCCGCACCGTGACCGCCCCGCTGGAGCGCCAGTTCGGCCAGATGGCGGGACTGGACCGCATGAGCTCGACCAGCGCCACCGGTGTCTCGATCGTCACGCTGCAGTTCGCGCTCGACCAGACGCTGGACGTCGCCGAGCAGCAGGTGCAGGCGGCGATCAACGCCGGCGGCTCGCTGCTGCCGGCCGACCTGCCGGCGCCGCCGGTGTACGCCAAGGTCAACCCGGCCGATGCGCCGATCCTGACCCTGGCCGTGAGCTCCGAGACCATGCCGCTGACCGAGGTGCAGAACCTCGTCAATACGCGGCTGGCGCAGAAGATCAGCCAGGTCGGCGGCGTCGGGCTGGTGTCGCTTTCGGGCGGCCAGCGCCCGGCGGTTCGGATCCAGGCCAACACCAACGCGCTGGCCGCGGTCGGCATCGGCCTGGACACGCTGCGCACCGCGATCGCGGCGGCCAACGCCAACAGCGCCAAGGGCGGCTTCGACGGCCCGAAGCGGGCCTACACCATCAACGCCAACGACCAGCTCGTCACGGCGGCCGACTACAAGAACCTGATCGTCGCCTGGAAGAACGGCGCGCCGGTGCGCATGAGCGACGTCGCGCGCGTCATCGACGGCGCAGAGAACACCCAGCTCGGCGCCTGGGCCGGCGCCCATTCGAGCGCACGGCAGGACGAGCCCGACGGCACGCTTTATCCGGCCATCATCCTCAACGTGCAGCGCCAGCCCGGCGCCAACGTGATCGGAACGGTCGACGGCATCAAGAAGCTGCTGCCCGAACTCGAGGCCTCGCTGCCGGGCGCGCTGAAGGTCGAGGTGCTGAGCGACCGCACCACCGGCATCCGCGCCTCGGTGCGCCACGTGCAGCTGGAGCTCGCGCTGGCGGTGGTGATGGTGGTGCTGGTGATCTTCTTCTTCCTGCACAGCGTGCGCGCCACGGTGATCGCCAGCGTCGCGGTGCCGATCTCGCTGATCGGCACCTGCGGGCTGATGTACCTGCTGGGCTACAGCCTCAACAACCTGAGCCTGATGGCGCTGACCATCGCGACCGGCTTCGTGGTCGACGACGCGATCGTGATGATCGAGAACATCGCGCGCTACCTCGAAGAGGGCGAGCCGCCGTTCCAGGCCGCGCTGAAGGGCGCGACCCAGATCGGCTTCACCATCATCTCGCTGACGGTGTCGCTGGTCGCGGTGCTGATCCCGCTGCTGTTCATGGGCGACGTGGTCGGGCGCCTGTTCCGCGAGTTCGCGGTGACGCTGGCGATCACGATCCTGATTTCGGCCGTGGTCTCGCTGACGCTGGTGCCGATGATGTCGGCGCGCTGGCTCAAGCCGCAGGCCGAGGAAGGCGGGCGCTTCGGGGCCGCGGTGCAGCGCTTCTTCGACCGCGTGATCGCGCGCTACGACATCTGGCTGCAGTGGGTGTTCCGCCACCAGCCGCTGACACTGGTGGTGGCGCTGCTGACGCTGGCGCTCACGGTGGCGCTCTACGCGTGGATTCCCAAGGGCCTGTTCCCGACCCAGGACACCGGCCAGCTCAAGGCCCGCGTGCAGGCCGCCCAGGAAGTGTCCTATGTGCGGATGGCCGAGCTGCAGCAGTCCGCCGCCAACATCGTGCTGGCCGACCCGGACGTGCAGAGCCTGAGCTCGGTGGTCGGCGTCGACGCGGCCAACAACATGGCGCTCAACACCGGCAGCATGCTGATCAACCTGCGCGGCGGCCACGGCGACCAGGCCGTGGTGATGCAGCGGCTGCGCGAGCGGGTGCGCGACGGCGTGGCCGGCGTGTCGCTCTACCTGCAGCCGACGCAGGACCTGACCATCGATGCCGAGACCGGCCCGACCGAGTTCCGCGTCTCGCTCGAAGGCGCCGACACGACGACGGTGAACGAATGGGCGCTGAAGCTGGTCGAGCGCCTGCGCAGCGTGCCGCAGGTGCGCAATCCGACCACCGACGCCGGCGCCAAGGGCCTGTCGGCCTATGTCGACATCGACCGCAACACGGCGTCGCGGCTGTCGGTGACGGCGAGCTCGGTCGACGATGCGCTCTACAGCGCCTTCGGCCAGCGCATCGTGTCGACCATCTTCACCGAGACCAACCAGTACCGCGTGATCCTCGAGGCCCAGCGCGAGGCGCTGTCCTCGCCGGAGGGCCTGGGCACGCTGCAGCTGCGCACCGGCGCCGGCACGGCGACGCCGTTGTCCGCGCTGGCCACGGTGCGCGAGCAGTTCGCACCGTTGCAGGTCACGCGCGTGGCGCAGTACCCGGGCGCGACCGTCGGCTTCGACACGCCGCCGGGCGTGTCGCTCGGCAAGTCGGTGGCGGCGATCCGCGCCGCGGCGAAGGACATCGCGCTGCCGCCGAGCGTGAGCATGACCTTCCTCGGTGCCGCCGGCGCCTACGAGAAGTCGCTGACCAACCAGCTGTGGCTGATCCTGGCCGCGGTGGTCTGCGTCTACATCGTGCTGGGCGTACTGTACGAGAGCTACATCCATCCGCTGACCATCCTGTCGACCCTGCCTTCGGCCGGTGTCGGTGCGTTGCTGGCGCTGATGATGACCGGCAACGATCTCGGGGTGATCGGCATCATCGGCATCATCCTCTTGATCGGCATCGTGAAGAAGAACGCGATCATGATGATCGACTTCGCGATCGACGCCGAGCGCAACCAGGGCAAGGGGCCGCTGGAGGCGATCCACCAGGCGGCGCTGCTGCGCTTCCGGCCGATCCTCATGACCACGCTGGCGGCGTTGTTCGCAGCGCTGCCGCTGATGCTGGGCTGGGGCGAGGGCGCCGAGCTGCGGCGGCCGCTGGGGCTGGCGATTTTTGGTGGACTGGTGGTGAGCCAGGTGCTGACCTTGTTCACGACGCCGGTCATCTACCTGGCCTTCGATCGGCTGGGGCGGCGGTTCGGGCAGAGGGTTGCGGCATGAGTTGTTCTGTCGTCTTCCCTGTCGTTGTCCTTGTCGCTGGAAGGGCGCCCGGCACGCGGTACGGGCCGAACGACCCCACTGCGCCGGCCCTTCGGGCTGCCTTGCGGTGCTCGCTCCAGGCGGGGTCCGCGCGAAACTCGCCCTCGGCTCAAACACGCGCGGCCCTTTTTCCGCCTGAAGCTGCGCTCCTCAGCGGCGCAGAGGGGATCGCCCGTCCCGCACCGCATGCCGCCCGCCGCCGCCCCCATCACTACCGCGATGCATGGCAGCAACGGGAGGCCCCATGAACCTCTCCAAGCCCTTCGTCGAGCGCCCGATCGCCACGATGCTGCTGACCATCGGCATCGCGCTGGCCGGCATCGTCGCCTTCTTCGTGCTGCCGGTGTCGCCGCTGCCGCAGGTGGACTACCCGACGATCTCGGTGCAGGCCAGCCTGGCCGGCGCCAGCCCCAGCACCATGGCCTCGAGTGTCGCCACGCCGCTGGAGCGGCGGCTCGGCATCATCCCCGGCGTCAACGAGCTGACCTCGACCAGCTCCAACGGCTCGGCCCGGGTCACGCTGCAGTTCGACCTGAGCCGCAACATCGACAGCGCCGCGCGCGAGGTGCAGGCCGCGATCAACGCCGCCCGCGCCGACCTGCCGGCCACCTTGCGCAGCAACCCGACCTACCGCAAGCGCAACCCGACCGCGGCGCCGGTCGTGATCCTCGCGCTGACCTCCAAGACCCGCACGCCGGGCCAGATCTACGAGGCAGTGTCCAACATCGTGAGCCAGCGCCTGTCGCAGGTCGAAGGCGTCGGCGAGGTCGAGATCGGCGGCGGCTCGCTGCCCGCGGTGCGGGTCGAGCTCGAGCCCTTCGCGCTCAACCGCTTCGGCATCAGCACCGAGGACGTGCGGGCCGCAATTCAGGCCAACAACGCCAACCGGCCCAAGGGCGCCATCGAGAGCGCCGACCGCCGGCTCCAGATCTACACGCCGGCACCGGGCCGCCATGCCGCCGAGTACCGCGACATGGTGATCGCCTGGCGCAACAATGCCGCAGTGCGTCTGGGCGACGTCGCGCGCGTGATCGACAGCGTCGAGAACACGCGCACCCTGGGCCTCTTCAACGGCGAGCCGGCGGTGATCGTGCTGGTGACGCAGTCGCCCGGCGCCAACATCATCGAGACCGTCGACGGCGTGCGCGACCTGCTGCCCGAGCTGAGCGCGCAATTGCCGCAGGACATCGATGTCCAGGTCGCCTCCGACCGCACCAACTCCATCCGTGCCTCGCTGCGCGAGATCGAGGCCACCTTGATGATCTCGGTGGCGCTGGTGGTGCTGGTGGTCGGCCTGTTCCTGCGCAAGGCGCGCGCCACCATCGTGCCCGCCGTCGCCACCGTCGTCTCGCTGCTCGGCACCTTCGGCGTCATGTACCTGCTGGGCTACAGCCTCAACAACCTGAGCCTGATGGCGCTCACCGTCGCCACCGGCTTCGTGGTCGACGATGCGATCGTGGTGCTCGAGAACACCACGCGCCACGTCGAGGCCGGCATGAACCGCATCGAGGCGGCGCTGCGCGGCGCCCGCGAGGTCGGCTTCACGGTGCTGTCGATCAGCCTGTCGCTGGTGGCGGTGTTCATCCCGCTGCTGTTCATGGGCGGGCAGGTCGGGCGGCTGTTCCGCGAGTTCGCGGTCACGCTGTCGGCCTCGGTGCTGATCTCGCTGGTGATCTCGCTCACCACCACGCCGATGCTGTGCGCGATGTTGTTGCGCAGCGAGGCCGAGGAGGGCGATCGCAAGCCGCCCGGGCGCCTGCGCGCCGGCTTCGGCCGGCTGGCCGAGCGGGCCTGGAACGGCACGCTGCGCACCTACGCCCACAGCCTCGACTGGGCGCTGGCCAGCAAGGGCGTGGTGATCGCGGTGCTGCTGGCCGTGATCGGGCTCAACGTCTATCTCTTCAACGCGATCCCCAAGGGCTACTTCCCGCAGCAGGACAACGGCCAGCTCAACGCCGGGCTGCGCGCCGACCAGAGCATCTCCTCGGGCGCGATCGCCGACAAGCTGCGCCAGGCGGTGGACATCATCCGCAAGGACCCGGCGGTCGACACCGTGGTCGGCTTCTCGGGCGGCGGCCGCTCGGGCGGCGGTTTCATGTTCGTCAACCTCAAGCCGGTGGCGCAGCGCAGCGAGAAGACGCAGGCCGTGATCGACCGCCTGCGGCCCCAGCTCAACCAGCTGACCGGCCTGCGCGTGTTCCTGAGCCCGGTTCAGGACCTGCGCATGGGCGGACGCTCGAGCAACTCGAGCTACCAGTACACGCTCAAGAGCGACAACCTGGCCGATCTGCGCGCCTGGTCGACCAAGCTGGCCAACCGGCTGCGCGACGAGACCGCGCTGACCGACGTCGACAGCGACGATGCCGACAACGGCGTCGAGACCTTCGTCGACGTCGACCGCGAGGCCGCCGCGCGGCTCGGCGTGACCTCGGCCGCGGTCGACAACGCGCTCTACAACGCCTACGGCCAGCGCGCGGTGGCGACCATCTACGAYGAGCTCAACCAGTACTCGGTGGTGATGGAATGGGCGCCGCGCTTCCAGCGCTCGCCGATCGTCCTGAAGGACCTGTACGTGCCCTCGACGTTGAAGACGACCACCGACGCCAGTGGCCAGTCGACGACCAGTTCGGTCGAGAACACGACCGACGCCAACACCGGCACCTCGACCACGGTGTCGGCCAATCCGGCCCTGCGCACCGCCTCCACCGGCCAGCAGATCGCCACCGACACCACGCGCATGGTGCCGCTCTCGGCCTTCGCCAAGCTCAGCGAGCGGGCGGTGCCGACCTCGATCGACCACCAGGACACCGAGCTCGCGAGCACGGTCTCGTTCAGCCTGGCCGACGGCGTCAGCCTGTCGGACGCCAAGCGCATCGTGGCCCAGGCCGAGGCCGACATCGCGATGCCGATCAACGTGCGCGGCAGCTTCCAGGGCACGGCGCTGGCGGCGCAGCAGTCGCAGGGGCAGCAGTGGTTCCTGATCGTCGCGGCGTTGATCGTGATCTACATCGTGCTGGGCGTGCTCTACGAGAGCCTGGTGCATCCGATCACGGTGCTGACCACGCTGCCCTCGGCCGGCGTCGGCGCGGTGCTGGCATTGCTGCTGTTTCGGATGGAGTTCTCGATCATCGCGTTGATCGGCGTCTTCCTGCTGATCGGCATCGTCAAGAAGAACGCGATCCTGATCATCGACTTTGCGCTCGAGGCCGAACGCTCGCGCGGGCTCAGCGCCGTCGAGGCGGTGCGCGAGGCCTGCCTGCTGCGCTTCCGCCCGATCCTGATGACGACGCTGGCCGCCGCGCTCGGTGCGCTGCCGCTGGCGATCGGCTTCGGCCTCGGCTCGGAGCTGCGCCAGCCGCTGGGCGTCGCCATCATCGGCGGGCTGATCGCCAGCCAGCTGCTGACCTTGCTGACCACGCCGGTCGTCTACGTGCTGCTCGACAAGCTGCGCCGCCGACCCGCCAACGAAAAATTCCTGAGCCGCGGCGCCGGATCCTCCCTGACCGGCGCGCCCGAGATCGCATCRAATCCATGATTGCAGCTAAACGTCCTTTCCTCCGCCTTCCCGTGGCACTGGCCCTGGCGGCACTGCTGGCCGGCTGTGCCGTCGGCCCGGCTTACGAGCGGCCGCCGGTGGCCGCGCCGGCGGCCTGGAAGTCGGCCCCTGCGGAAGCCGGCTGGCAACCCGCGGCACCGGCCGATGCCTTCGACCGCGGCGAATGGTGGAAGCTCTTCGGCGACGCCACGCTGGACGACCTGGCCTCACGCGTGCAGGTCTCGAACCAGAACATCGCCGCCGCGGTCGCCAACTACGCGCAGGCCCAGGCGCTGGTGCGCGGCCAGCGCGCGGCCCTGTTCCCGCAGGTCACGCTCGACGCCAGCGCGCGCCGAACCGGCGGCCGCGACATCTCGGCCGCCACCGCTTCCGCGGCCGCGCTGGGCGTCGACTGGGCACCGGACGTCTGGGGCCGCCTGCGCCAGGCGGTCGACAGCGCGCAGGCCACGGCCCAGGCCAGCGAAGCCGACCTCGCAGGGGCCCGCCTGTCGGCGGTCGGCGAACTGGCCACCAACTACTTCTCGCTGCGCGAGGCCGACGCCGAGTTGCGCATCCTCGACGACACGCTGGAAGGCTACGAGCGCAGCCTGCAGATCACGCGCAACCGCTATGCGGCCAGCATCGCGGCCCAGAGCGACGTGCTGCAGGCCGAGACGCTGTACGCCAATACCCAGGCCGAGCGCGCCGCGCTCAAGCGCAACCGCGATGCGCTCGAGCATGCGATCGCGGTGCTGGTCGGCGTGGCGCCGGCCGACTTCAGCCTGCCCGTGGCCGAGTGGAAGATGGCGGTGCCCGGTGTGCCGGCCGAGTTGCCCTCGACACTGCTGGAGCGCCGGCCCGACATCGCATCGGCCGAGCGGCAGGTGGCGGCGGCCAATGCGCAGATCGGCATCGCGCGCTCGGCCTACTACCCGAACTTCAGCCTGAGCGGCGGCATCAGCACCAGCGCGTCCCGCCTGGGCGACCTGTTCAATGCCTCGAACACGCTGTGGTCGCTCGGCCTGTCGGTGGCGCAGGTGGTGTTCGACGCCGGCGCGATCGGCGCCAGCGTCGATGCCGCCAAGGCCGGGCACGAAGCCTCGGTGGCGCGCTATCGCCAGACGGTGCTGGCGGCCTTCCAGAGCGTCGAGGACCAGCTCACCGCCGGCACCAGCCTGGCGCAGCAGGAGGTGCTGCGCCGCCAGAGCTCGGCCGCCGCCGACCGCACCGAACAGCAGTTCCTGAACCGCTATCGCGCCGGCACCATCGACTACACCAGCGTGGTGGTGGCGCAGGTGTCCGCGCTCAATTCGCGGCGGACCCTGCTGCAGGTGCAGGCCAATCGCCAGCTCGCGGCGGTGACGTTGATCCAGTCGCTGGGCGGCGGCTGGCATGCCGAGTGGCTGGAGCCGTCGCCGAAGGCGGTAGCGGCGGCCAGCCCCTGAGTCACACGCCGCGAAGGCGCGGCGCCTGCAGGTAGGCCCCCGACTCGAACAGCTGCGTCTCGGCCTGGTCGATGCGCTTCACCACCGGCTTGCCGGCGCGGCTGGCCAGCAGCTCGAGCAAGGCTTCGGCCAGTGCCGTGCCGGCGGCGACCGAAGGAAAGAAAGAGGGGCTCTGGATCGCGAACAGCAGCGTCTCGTCCGCCAGCAGCGACAGCGGAGAGGCCGCACTGTCGGTCAGCGCCAGCAGCTTGCAGCCGGCGGCCTTGGCGGCTTCGGCCACTTGCAGCGCTTCGCGCGAGTAGGGCGCGAAGCTGGCGACGACCAGCGCATCCCCCTTGGCCATCGCCCGCTGCTGCATCTCGAGCGAGCCGCCCTGGCCGTCGATCAGCTGCACGCTGCTGCGGAACATCCGGTACACGTAGACGAACGAGAAGGCGATCGGGAAGCAGGCCCTGAAGCCCGCCGCGTGCACGGTATTCGCCTTCTCGAGCAGGGCACAGGCCTTCTGCAGCGTGGCGGCGCTCTGGCGCTGCGTGGCCTCGAGGTTGTGGCGCTGCACCTCGAACATCTCCTCGACCAGGCCGCGGTCGGTCGCCCGGCCGACCAGCGTGCGGGCCCGCTCGCCGTAGGCCTCGGGCCCGAGCCYCATGTCCGACGCCACCGCCTCCTTGAACTGCGGCCAGCCCGCATAGCCCAGGTGCTGCGCGAAGCGAACCAGCGTGGCCGGGGTGCCGCCGGCCCGCGTGCCGACGGTGCGCATCGAATGCGTGACCACGTCGTTCGGATGGTCGAGCACGTACTTCGCGACCTGCTGCAGCGCAGGGCTCAGGCCGGCAAAGCGCTGGCGGAGATCGTCCTTGACGCCCATGGGTTTCCTCTCTTGGTTTGGAACGAATGTACCGGATCGAACAGATGTGTTCCAGAATCGCTTGACGGAACAAATGTTCCAAACAATAATTCAGTCGGTACATTGGTTCCAGTCACAGAACGCCATGACGCACGTCTTCCACCGCCATCTCCGCCACACGCCGCCGGTTGCCGTTTCCGCCAGCGGCATGACGATCCGCGATGCCGCCGGCCGCGACTACCTCGACGCCTCGGGCGGTGCCGCGGTCTCGTCGCTGGGGCACGGGCATCCGGACGTGATCGCGGCCATGCATGCGCAGATCGACCAACTGGCCTACGCCCACACCAGCTTCTTCACCAGCGAGGTCGCCGAGCAGCTCGCGGACGAGCTCGCCGGAAGCGCACCCGAAGGCATGAGCCATGTCTACCTGGTGAGCGGGGGCTCCGAGGCCGTCGAGTCGGCGCTCAAGATGGCGCGGCAGTACTTCGTCGAGATCGGGCAGCCGCAGCGCACCCACTTCATCGCCCGCCGCCAGAGCTACCACGGCAACACGCTGGGCGCGCTGGCGGTCGGCGGCAACGCCTGGCGGCGCGAGCCTTTCGCGCCGATCCTGGTGCCGGCCACCCACATTGCTCCGTGCTATCCCTATCGCGAACAGCGCGAGGGCGAGAGCGCCGCGCGGTACGGCCTGCGGCTCGCGGCCGAGCTCGAGGCGGCGATCCTGGCGCAAGGCGCCGGCCGCGTGATCGCCTTCGTGGCCGAGACCGTCGGCGGCGCCACGGCCGGCGTGCTGACGCCGGTGCCGGGCTATTTCAAGGCGGTGCGAGAGGTCTGCGACCGCCATGGCGTGCTGTTGATCCTCGACGAGGTGATGTGCGGCATGGGCCGCTGCGGCACGCTCTACGCCTGCGAGCAGGAGGGCGTGGTGCCCGACCTGGTCACGGTCGCCAAGGGGCTCGGCGGCGGCTACCAGCCGATCGGCGCGGTGCTCGCGCAGCGCCGGATCGTCGAGGCGATGTCGCAGGGCAGCGGCTTCTTCCAGCACGGCCATACCTACCTCGGCCATCCGGTGGCCTGTGCGGCCGCGCTCGCGGTGCAGCGGGTGATCCGCCGCGACGGCCTGCTGGCCAAGGTACGCGACGACGGCGAGGCTTTCGGCGCCATGCTGCGCGCGGCGCTCGGCAACCATCCGCACGTGGGCGACATCCGCGGCCGCGGCTTCTTCTGGGGTATCGAGCTGGTGGCCGAACGGAGCGCCAAGACGCCGTTCGCGCCCGGGCTCCAGCTGCATGCCTGGATCAAGAGGGAGGCGATGGCGCGGGGCCTGCTGTGCTATCCCTTCGGTGGCACGGTCGATGGCCGGCAGGGCGACCACGTGCTGCTGGCGCCGCCCTTCATCGCCACACGGCAGGACCTGCAGGAAATCGCGATCCGGCTGGCCGCCGCGATCGACACCGTCACGCGCGCGGTCGATGCACCACAGGCGCGCTGAAGCGCCGACCGAAGCTCCCCTGTTTTCGTTCTTCAACCCGCTTCGAGGAGTTGCTCCATGGCCTTCGCTCGTCTGTCCACCCTTGCCTGCGCCGCCCTGATCGCGGGCTGCGCGCTGGTTCCGCTCAGCTCCGCCCAGGCCCAGGAGGGCGGCACGCTGGCCAAGGTCAAGGCCAGCGGCGCCATCACCTTCGGCTACCGTGAATCGTCCTTCGGCTTTTCCTACCTCGACGGCAACCTGAAGCCGATCGGCTACAGCATCGACATCTGCAACCGGATCGTCGAGGCCCTCAAGACCGAACTCCGGATGCCGGCCATCGAGGTCCGCTACCAGGCCGTGACCTCCGCCAACCGCATTCCGCTGGTGACCAACGGCACGGTCGACATCGAATGCGGCTCCACCACCAACCTGGTCGAGCGGCAGAAGCAGGTGGCGTTCTCGCCGGACATCTTCCGCTACAACGTGCGCATGCTGGTCAAGGCCGATTCGGGCATCCGGAGCGTCGCCGACCTGCAGGGCAAGACCGTGGTCACGACCACCGGCACCACCTCGTTCCGGCTGCTGCGCGAGGCCGACAAGGGCAAGAACCTCGAGGTGGTCAATGTGGCGGCGAAGGACCACACCGAGTCCTTCCTGCTGGTCGAGAACGGCCGCGCCCAGGCCTTCGTGCTGGACGACATCCTGCTGGCGGGACAGATCGCCAATGCGCGCAACCCGAAGGACTTCCTGATCACCGGCGAAAGCCTGCGCACCGAGAACCAGTCGCTGATGCTGCGCAAGGACGACCCCGAGTTCAAGGCGCTGGTGGACCGCGTGGTCGGCGGCATGATGAAATCGGGCGAGATGGAGAAGCTCTACTACCGCTGGTTCATGGCCCCCATCCCGCCCAAGAACATCAACATCAACTATCCGCTCAATGCCGAGACCCGGGACGCTTTCGTGAACCCTTCGTCGAAGGGGATCTGAGCACGGCCATGACCCGCATCGCACTCATCCACGCCCTGGCCCATTCCGTCGCCCCCATCAATGAAGCGATGGCCCGCGACTGGCCCGAAGCCGTCCGCATGAACCTGCTGGACGACAGCCTCTCGGCCGACCTCGCACGCACCGGGCGAGGGCTCGACGAGGCGATGCACGAACGCTTCCAGCGGCTGGCGCAGTACGCGGTCGATTGCGGCGCCCAGGGCATCCTCTTCACCTGCTCGGCTTTCGGGCCGTGCATCGAGGCGGTGGCGCGGCGGCATGCGGGCATGCCCGTGCTGAAGCCCAACGAGGCGATGGTCGAGGAGGCCGCGGCCGGTGCCGGGCGGCTCGGACTGATCGCGAGCTTCGGGCCTACGCTGGCATCGATGCCGCCCGAATTCCCGCCCGGCGTCGTGCTCGAGCCGGCGCTCGCCGAAGGTGCGCTCGAGGCCTTGAATGCCGGCGACGGCGAACGGCACGATGCACTGGTGGCCGCCCAGGCCCGGGCACTGCGCGCCCGCGGCTGCACCCGCATCGCGCTGGCCCAGTTCAGCATGGCGCGGGCCCGGGCGGCCTGCGAAGCGGCGACGGGGCTGCCGGTCCTGACCACGGTCGACAGCGCGGTGCGCGCATTGCGGCGGCGATCGGTCTGATTTCGCGGCGGATGGGCGTCGAGCGGGTCGCATCCCCGGTGCGAGCCGTTAGGATCGCAGCCACGATGCACCCACTGCTCGACAACATCGCCTGGAACACGCTCGCCGGTCCGCACGCGCGCTACGCGACGGGCACCGGTCGCGCCCGCCGCTACGCCCCGGGCTTTTCCCCGATCGTCGGCTTCGCGAATGCCGAAAGGCCCGATCTCGACGACCTGACGCCCTTCTGCGAGCCGGGCGACCGCTTCTATTGCATGGACTGGTCCGGCAGCGCACCCGCGGGCTGGCGGATCGACCTGGACGCGACCATGTTCCGGATGGTGTGGCAGGGCGCGATGCCCGACGACGACGGGGCACTCGGTGCCATGCCATTGCGGCCGGAACATGCCGCGCAGGCGGTCGAACTCGCCGCGCTGACCCGTCCGGGGCCCTTCGGGCCGAGAACACCCGAACTCGGCGACTACTTCGGCTGTTTCGAGGGTGATCGCCTGATCGCCATGGCCGGCGAGCGCATGTGCGCCGGCACCCTGCGCGAGATCAGCGGCGTGTGCACGCATCCCGATTTCCAGGGCCGCGGCCTTGCGCGCCGGCTGGCCGCGACACTGATTCGCCGCCAATTGCAGCGCGGCGAGACGCCCTTCCTCCATGTCATGCGGGACAACGAGAGCGCCCACCGGCTCTACGCACGCATGGGTTTCCGCGACCATCGCGAGGTGGTCGTGCGCGTGATCTCACCGTCCTGATCTGAACGGAGCCTGACCGCCGCGATCGCGATAATCGACGCTCTTTCAAGGAGTGCGCGTGGATATCGTATTGCTGGTCAAGGCCGCCGTCATGGGGATCGTCGAGGGGCTGACCGAATTTCTGCCGATCTCGTCGACCGGCCACCTGATTCTTGCGGGCTCGCTGCTCGGCTTCGACGACGACAAGGCCAAGGTCTTCGACATCGCGATCCAGACCGGTGCGATCTTCGCGGTGATCCTGGTCTATTGGCAGAAGATCCATTCGACCATCGTCGCGCTGCCGCGCCAGCCCAAGGCGCAGCGCTTCGCGCTCAACGTGCTTATCGGCTTCCTTCCCGCGGTGGTGCTGGGCCTGCTGTTCGGCAAGGCGATCAAGGCGCATCTGTTCACGCCGACCGTGGTGGCCAGTACCTTCATCATCGGCGGCTTCATCATCCTGTGGGCCGAGCGGCGGCCGCCCGGCTCGGTGCGCATCGAGCACGTCGACGACATGACGCCCTGGGACGCGCTCAAGGTCGGCCTGGTGCAGTGCTTCGCGATGATTCCGGGCACCAGCCGCAGCGGCTCGACCATCATCGGTGGCATGCTGCTGGGACTGTCGCGCAAGGCGGCGACCGATTTCTCCTTCTTTCTCGCCATTCCGACCTTGATCGGCGCCGGCGTCTACAGCCTCTACAAGGAGCGCGCGCTGTTGTCGGCCGCCGACCTCCCGCTGTTCGCGGTCGGCCTCGTGTTCTCGTTCCTGAGCGCCTTGCTCTGCGTGCGCTGGCTGCTGCGCTACATCAGCACCCACGACTTCGTGCCCTTTGCCTGGTACCGGATCGCCTTCGGCATCGTGGTGCTGGCGACCGCGTGGAGCGGCGTCGTGGTCTGGGCCGAGTAGTTCAGTGGTAGTCGTCTTCGCGCTGATGACGAACGGCAGCGATCGATACGGTGTCGCTGTCCTGGATTTCGAACAGCGCGACGTAGCCGCTGTGCCCGAACGGGATCACCAGTTCGCGGATGAACGGATCATGGCCTGCCTTCCGGCAGGTGAAGGGTGAGTAGCGCAGCATCGCGATTCCCGCCTCGATGTCTTCGAGGGCGCGTTCGGCCAGTTCGAAGTTGCCGCCTCGCTCCAGTTCGCGCTCCARCATGAATGCGTAGAGCCGATCCAGGTCGGCCAGCGCATCTCGCGTGAAGCGGACGCGATAGCTCACCGGGCAAGCCGAGGAGGGTGCGCCTTGGCAGTTGCGAGCCGTTTACGAAGACTGGACACGACCTCGTCGGCTTCCACGTAGTCGCCGCTTCGCTTCGCCTTCTCGAGCGAGCGCAGGCCGCGAGCGACGAACTCGGCTTGTTCGATGCGCCGGCGAACCGAGTGGCGAACGGCGTTCTCCACGAACTGGGACAGGGACTCGTCCTCGCCGAGCACCTGCTCGATCTGTTCGCGCAGTTCCGGCTCGACACGAACCGAGGGAATGGTCGAAGTCTTCACGCGGCTCGAATGTAGTGCATTTGCACCACATCCTCAAGCCGCTCAGGCCAGCAGGTTGCGCAGCGCCGCTTCCACCGCCGCCGCGGTGGCGATCGGCTTTTCCATGGGAAACAGGTGCGTGCCGTCCAACATCATGATGCGGCCCTTGGTGACCTGCAGCGTCATCGCCATGCCGACGCGCTTCATCTCGACCGACTGGCGTCCGCCGACGAAGGCCGCCGGACACTTGAGCGGATGGGCGCGCAAGAGGGCGCCCAGGTTGTGCGGGATGGTGTCGTAGATCGCGGTCTCGACATCGCGGTCGAAGCTCAGCGCCCGCGAATTGGCCCCCACGCTCGGCACTGACGTGTCCTTGCTGCCCCCCGAGGGGGCCCGCGCGACTTGGGGCGGCCCGGCGTCGCGCACATCGTCGATGTCGAAAGTGCCGTGCTCGATGTAGTCGCGCAGCACGCGCTCGTCCCACCGGGCAAAGGCCTTCTTGCTGCGGAAGTGCTCGAACACCGCCTCGCGATGCTCCCAGCTGTTCCTGCGCTTGCGGCTGATCATGCCGGGCGACACGCTCTTCATGAGCGGCGTGCGCTTCATGAGGTTGATGGTGCCGGCGCGCCAGCCGCCGATCAGCGGCGAATCGAGCAGCACCACGCCCTTGGCGAGCGCCGGGTGCAGCGCCGCGCACATCAGGCTCAGGAAGCCGCCGAGCGAATGGCCGACCAGCAGCACCGGCGCCCCGGCGCGATCGGCACGGGCTTGCGCGAAGTCCGCCAGCTGCTGGACCAGGTGCGGCCAGTTGTCGGTGACCGGGTACTTCGGGTCGTGGCCGAATTTCTCGACCGCGTCGATGTCGAAGCCGCGGTTGCGCAGGCTGTCGAGCATCACACGGTAGGTGCTCGCGGGGAAGCTGTTCCCGTGGGAAAAGATGAGGGGAGGAAGCATGGGATTCGGGGCCGCCCGCAGGCCGCCCCGGTGCGCGATCAGATGAGCTTCTCCTCGGGCGTGGAGATCTTGCGCAGCGGGCTGTGCCGCGTGGCGGGCATCTTCAGCGGGTGCTCGGTGTAGGCGTCGTCCCAGACCGGGTCCTCGATGCTGTCGAACACCTCGCGCAGCTTCTGGCCCCAGCTGTTGTGCATCATCCGGTAGTAGGGGTTGTCGGCGTCGATGCAGACCACCTTGTCGGTGCGCAGGGCGTTGGCCTCGTACACCACCAGGTCGAGCGGCAGTCCGACCGACAGGTTCGATTTCATGGTCGAGTCCATCGACACCAGCGCGCATTTCGCGGCTTCGTCGAGCGGCGTATCGGGCGTCAGCACGCGGTCGAGCACCGGCTTGCCGTATTTCGACTCGCCGACCTGGAAGTAGGGCGTCTCGGTGGTCGCCTCGATGAAATTGCCGGCCGCGTAGACCAGGAACAGGCGCATGCCTTCGCCCTTGACCTGGCCGCCGAAGACGAAGGACACGTTGAAGTCCAGTCCGGCGTGCTTCAGCGCCTCGGCATCCCGGTCGTAGACGTGGCGCACGGCCGAGCCCAGCACGCGGGCGGCGTCGAACATGCTCCTGGCGTTCCAGATCGTGATCGGCGGACTTTCCTCGCCGTCCTCGCGGGTCTCGCGCAGTTCCTCGATCTGCAGGATCTCGCGCACCGACTGCGAGATGCTCAGGTTGCCGGCCGACAGCAGCACCATGACGCGGTCGCCCGGCTGCTCGTAGACGATCATCTTGCGGAAGGTGCTGATGTGATCCACGCCCGCATTGGTGCGCGAATCGGACAGGAACACCAGTCCGGCGTTGAGTTTGATGCCGACGCAGTAGGTCATGAGGTCTTCTTGCACGAATCGGACCATCAGCCCTGTTCGCGCGCCTGGAGTTTCTTCAGTGTGTAGAGGGCTTCGAGCGCCTCGCGGGGGCTCAACGCATCCGGATCGATCGCGGTCAGGGCGGATTCTACGGCGCTCGCCAATGGCGCCTCGGCGGCCGGCGGCGGTGCGAACAGGTCGACCTGGGCGCGGGTTTGCGTCTGCTGCGCCTCCAGCGCCTCGAGCGCCTGCCGCGCATGGTTGACCACCGCGGCCGGCATGCCGGCCAGCCGCGCCACCTGGATGCCGTAGCTCTTGCTGGCCGGGCCGGGCTGCATCTCGTGCAGGAAGACGATGTCGCGGCCGGCCTCGGTGGCGCTCACGTGCATGTTGACCGCGCCGTGGTGCGTGGCAGGGAACTCGGTGAGCTCGAAGTAGTGGGTCGCGAAGAGGGTGAAGGCGCGTGTGCGGTCGTGCAGCTGGGCGGCGATGCCGGCGGCCAGCGCCAGGCCGTCGAAGGTGCTGGTGCCGCGGCCGATCTCGTCCATCAGCACCAGCGAATGGGCGGTGGCGCCGTGCAGGATCTGCGCCGCCTCGGTCATCTCGAGCATGAAGGTCGATTGCGCATTGGCCAGGTCGTCGGCCGCGCCGATGCGCGTGTGGATGGCGTCGATCGGCCCCAGGCGGCAGGCCGCGGCCGGCACGTGCGAGCCGATCGAGGCCAGCAGCACGATGATCGCCACCTGCCGCATGTAGGTCGACTTGCCGCCCATGTTGGGGCCGGTGATGACCTGCATGCGCTGCTGCGGGCCCATGCGGGTGTCGTTGGCGATGAACGCGCCGGACGATTTTTCGGCCAGGCGGGCCTCGACCACCGGGTGGCGGCCCTGCTCGATCTCGATGCAGGGATGCGAGACGAAACCGGGCGCGCGCCAGTGCAGCGTGTGCGAGCGTTCGGCCAGCGCGCAGAGCGCGTCGAGGGTCGCGATCGCGCCGGCCAGCCGGGCCAGCGCCGCGACCGAGGGCTGCAGGGCGTCGAGCAGCTGCTCGTAGAGCCACTTCTCGCGTGCCAGCGCGCGGTCCTGGGCCGACAGCGCCTTGTCCTCGAAGGCCTTGAGCTCCGGCGTGATGAAGCGCTCGGCATTCTTCAGCGTCTGGCGGCGGCGGTAGTTGTCGGGCACCTTCGCCAGCGCGCTTTGCGTGACCTCGATGTAGAAGCCGTGCACGCGGTTGAACTGCACCCGCAGGTTGCTGATGCCGGTGCGTTCGCGCTCGCTGGCTTCGAGCTGGAGCAGGAAGTCGTCGCAGTTCTCGCTGATCGCGCGCAGCTCGTCGAGTTCGGCATCGTGGCCGTTGGCGATCACGCCGCCGTCGCGGATCAGCGCCGAGGGTTCGGGGGTGATCGCGGCGACCAGCAGTTCGACGCAGCCGGCCGGCGGCGCGAGCTGGCCGGCCATCTGCGCCAGCAGCGCGGCCGCACCGGGCAGGGCGGGCGCCAGCTTTTCGGCCTTGGCCAGCGCCATCCGCAATGCCACCAGCTCGCGCGGGCGCACTTGCCGCAGCGAGATACGGGCCGCGATCCGTTCGACGTCGCTGGTGTTCTTGAGCTGCTCGCGCAGGGTGCGCCAGGGCGCGGCCGTGCCGCCGGGCGGCGGCGCCTGCAGCGCGGCGATGGCTTCGAGCCGGGCCTGTGCGGCGATGCGGTCGCGCCGCGGCGCCAGCAGCCAGCGCTTGAGCAGCCGGCTGCCCATCCCGGTCATGCAGGTGTCGAGCAGCGAGAACAGTGTCGGCGAGTCTTCGCCGCGCAGGGTCTGGACCAGCTCGAGGTTGCGCCGGGTGGTCGGCGGCAGTTCGATCAGCTCGCCATCGCGTTCCACCGCGAGCCGCTGCACGTGTGCGAGCGCCCGGCCCTGGGTGTGCTCGGCGTAGCCCAGCAGGGCGGCGGCGGCGGCATGCGCGTTGGTCAGCGACTCGGCATTCCAGGCCGCCAGGTTGACGCTGCCCATCTGCTCGCACAGCTTGCGCTCGCCGAGGCCGCCGTCGAACTGCCAGGCCGGCCGCAGCGAGAGCGTGAAGGGCGTGGCGCCGCGGGCGGCCTTCAGGCGCTGCTCGAAGGCCGGCGTGACCTCGGCGCTGTAGAGCAGCTCGCTCGGCGCGATGCGCGCGATCCAGGCTTCAAGGGCGTCGGCCGGGCACTCGGCCAGTCGCAGCTCGGCGCCGGTGACGCTGAGCCAGGCGAGCCCGCAGAAGTTGCGCGAGCCCGCATGCACCGCGAGCAGCAGCGACTCGCTCTTGTCGTTGAGCAGTTCGGCGTCGGTCAGGGTGCCGGGCGTCACCACGCGCACCACCTTGCGCTCGACCGGGCCCTTGGCGGCACCGACCTCGCCGACCTGCTCGCAGATCGCGACCGATTCGCCGAGCTTGATCAGCCGTCCGAGGTAGGTGTCGACCGAATGAAAGGGCACGCCGCACATGACGACCGGCTGGCCGGCCGACTGGCCGCGCTGGGTCAGCGTGATGTCGAGCAGGCGGGCGGCTTTCTCGGCATCGGCGTAGAACAGCTCGTAGAAGTCGCCCATCCGGTAGAACAGCAGGGTGTCCGGGTGGTCGGCCTTGAGGCCGAGGTACTGGGCCATCATCGGCGTATGGCCCGAAAGGTCGACTTTCGTAACCCGTTGAGGCGCAACGGATTTTGCGGTTACCTCGTTGATTTCATTGAGGATTTTACGATCGGAGGCTAGGTCGTTCAACTTGAGGGCACCTGACGAAACTTGGCCAAACTGGCGTTTTTGGCGTAGGTTTTGAAGGCTGAAATTGAAAAGTTACGCCACGGGGCGAAACGCGCGATCAGGAAACCTACGCCGACGGAGCTTCTCTATGGAATTCGACGCTCGCGCTGCAAAGCTGATGCAGCCCGGCCAGCACATTATGGTGGAGGGGGTACCCCGGCCTGCGCCTCGAGGCGACTGCGACCACCCGCACCTGGACTTATCGCTTCAAGTCGCCGGTCGACGGCCGCATGCGCCAGAAGAAGATCGGTCGGTGGCCGTGGGCGCCGCACGATCTACGGCGTACCGGCCGGACGATGCTGGCAGCCCTGGGCTGCCCGACCGAGATCGCGGAAGCGATCCTCGGCCATGTCCAGCCGGGCATCCAGGGCGTCTACAACCGCCACGCCTATGACAAGGAGCGGCGCATCGTGAGGGCGAAGGAGCCATCTGCAAAGTGCTCCGCGCCGGTGGCTGCTCGATCTGGTCGATCTTTCGCGACAAAGAAGAGGCCGGATGTGGCTGTGGGCATGTCAGGTCCTCCGCGAGTCATTGGGGAAGAGGCCATGCCGGCGACTCCGACGCGTCGGTTTTGATTTCGCCGCTGCACTGGCCGTATATCCAAACCCTTGCACTTTCGGGTCCGGCTGGGCAAGATGGGGCGAATGGCACGAATGGTCTCTCGGCCTATCAGCTGGCCGTCGCAGAGGGCTATGTTGGCACGCGGACTCAATGGCTGGCATCGTTGCATGGTGCCGATGGCATCAATGGGACAAATGGTGTCAATGGCACGAACGGGACCTCTGGCTCGATATGGACAACCGGCATTGCAACCCCCGCGGACACCGTCGGCGTGGACGGTGACATGTTCATCAATTCGATTACCGGCGATGTCTACCGGAAGATAGCCGGTGTCTGGACGCTCCAGCTGACCCTTGTCGTCGCAGCGGCCCCGCCACCACCGCCTCCCCCGCCACCGCCACCTCCCGCACGCACGCAAATCGCCATCGAAGGCGCAAGCTTCAGTGTGCCCGCCAACACCGTTGTGACCTATGGCGCAGACCCGAACTGGACGAGCAAGCCAAACAGCGGGGCTGGCACTTGCACCAATGCGACCTTCGGAGTCGATCCCGCGCCTGGAGTCGTGAAGGCTTGCTATGCGGTCGTTGCAGCACCGCCACCGCCTCGACCTGCGCCGTCTGCACCGCCAGCCCCTTCCGACATCATGCAAGCGGACGGCATGACGGTTGACACGGCGAAGTACACGGCGATGGCTGCGAACATGGTCGCTGCTGGCGGTGTTGCCTATCGATTCGGTGCTGGCACCGCGACTGCTGGCACCGCGACGACTTGGGCTGCAGCCCCCAACAACACCTACCCGCCCAGTTCGCGCTTCACCAACATGACGTGGCAGGTGGGTTCGTACATCGCCGACGAAGGCGACTACTCGACGACGATGGGGCAAGTGTCCTGGGTGCCGGACAGCCCAGCGACGGCTCTTGGTGTATCGACGCTCGAGTTCCTGGCGCAGCGCAGCAATACCTTCTCAGAAGCACCTCAAGCAAGCTGGGTGTGGGGCGGTGCGAGTGATGACCAAAACACGAAGAACTACTACAAGGCGTTGATGCCGTCTGGCATGCCGACCAACCCGGTTGCGATGGGACGGTCGTATGCTCGCCTGACTTGGGCCGTGCAAACAGTCATGGCGTTCCAGAACGGCTTGCTGGGCGTCACCGGCAGCAACACAGCCAACAACCGTTGCACTGCGCAACTCGACGCCGGCAAGGTGCCTACTGCGGTCGCAGTCACGAACGGCGGAGAGTTCGCACTGGTCACTGTGTGGGACACGATCAACCTCAAGGGCCAAGTGGCTGTGGTCGCGCTTGCCGGGGGTTGCCAGGACTGCCCTGGCGGCCGGTACTGGGGCGAGTGGCTCCAGACCGTGCCGGGCCTCCCGAACCTTGGCAACATCCTGTTCATGAAGGTTGTGGGGTATGTCGATCTGCCCGGCATGATGGCGCCGACCGATATTTCCGTCACAACCGGCCTGGACAACGAGACGTTGCAGAGGGTGTATCCGCCAGCCGGTGGCCCCTTCACCACGCATGAGCTGCTGCCTCTGACGACTGAAGCGAATCGCCAGACCTTCATGCCTGGAGGGGTCAATTACGGAACCTATCCGCATGGTGGTGTCGCGGTCGTGGTGTCGAAGTCCGAGCGGAAGGTGATGTTCGTCAACCTCAAGCCGCTCTTCGACTACTACCAGTCGATGTACTTCGGCACGCTTGCGAACTTCAACCGGACAACGACAGTGGGGCAGGCCGCGAACCAGTGGCCCTTCGCCTTCTCTGTTGCTCCGAGTCAAGCGCCGACGATCATCAAGACGGTGTCGCTCGGGAAGCGACCTACGGCAGTGAAGGCGAGTCTGTATTCGACACGGAGAGCATGGATCGCGACAGAGGACGGAACGCTRCAGATTTACAGCCTTGGGAACTATGCTTTGAATGGTGCYGCGGTTCCGGCCGACATCGCTCTCAAGGKCTCGGTCGCGATCGGCAAGAACCCGACGTCGCTTGGGTACGTGAAGCATGATCCTGCGTATCGTTCTGCACCTACGACGATGAACGACAACGTGCTGGTGGTGGCGCGTGGTTCGAAAAAGATCCAATGGGTGCACTTCAACTCCGACAACAACAGCGGGTTTGTGCAGAGAGAGATGCAGGACTCGCGGCTCAAGGACCCGGTGTGGGCCGAGGACGCCGACAACCACGGGACTGAAGCGTATGTCCTGACGATCGCGGACTACGAAGGCAAGCAGGTGATGAGCTACCGATACGGTCCGGTTGTGTACCACACAAACGCGACTGGTACTTGCCAGGAACCTGGTTGTGGCATGGTCAGAGCCTTCGAGTTCGGCGGCTCCTTCCCGTTGCCCGGCAAGCCCTTCCAACTGACTGGAGCGAATGTGCCATAGCCCCTGCGCAGCCTGCGCGGCTGCAGACTGAACAGACCCCTCGTCTCGGCATGCGTCCATGACCATCAGCGACGAGGCGCCTGCGCAATCCGAATGCGTGATGTCCCTGCTACTTCTCATTGCGCGAGCAGGGGAGGCGACAGGCCGCCAGTACAGCTCGCGTCTGCCCCTGAAGAGCGTCGATGACGGCTATGAGGTACGCAGCGTCATCCCCGAGGGGCTCCAGCCCAGAAACAGGGGCAGGGGCGTGAAGTGTGCGGGGAATCCAAGCGGGCCCTTTCGCGCCCATGAAAAAGCCCGCCGAAGCGGGCAAGACCTTCCTGGAAGGTCGGGGGAGGAGGCCTCATCGTGGAACTCGTCCCTGAACTGGGCCTGAATGTCCCGCGACGCCGGTGCGGCACAGGGCCCCTCACCACAACCGCCACCACTTGGAAGCGGAGGCCCAGCGCCGTTTTCGCGCCGCCACCACCATCTCCGCGCCACTGGAAGCTATGTCGATAGGCCGGCGACTCCCAAGGATATGCAATGACCAAAATTCTCGCAGTCATGCTCACCGGCCTGTTCGCAGCAGGCGCCTATGCTCAAAATCCGGCGGGAGCATCGTCGGAGCAACAACCTGTGACGAACAGCAAGGCCCAAAATCGCGCCCAAACCAAGGTGGAAGCGCGCCCCCAAGGCAATGTGAAGAAGCCGGCTGGCGACCAAGTCAACAGCCCCGAACTCAATCCTGAGGCCAGCGGGGGCAAGGCTGCCACGGCAGCCCAGAACAAGGCCAACGCCAAACCCCAGGGCATGGCGAAGAAGCCGGCTGGCGACCAAGTCAACAGCCCCGAACTCAATCCTGAGGCCAGCGGGGGCAAGGCCGCGACCGCGGGACAGGCCAAGGTCGGCGCGCGCGATGCCAAGGCGGCGGCCAAGAAGCAAGCCGCCACCAATTGACCGGCTTTCGGCGTTTGATCTAAAGAGCGCCCGGCGCTGATCTCCTGGCGCGCCGCTTCGGGGGCCAGGAGATCAGCCGCTGTGGGCC
>NZ_JBFUCJ010000096.1:0-28746 GCF_056405295.1 Variovorax sp. P1_H2
CACTGCGTGTGGTCGCTGCCCCCCGAGGGGGCCGCAGGCCGCCACTGCGTGTGGTCGCTGCCCCCCGAGGGGGCCGCAGGCCGCCTTGGGGCGGCCCGGCGCCGGCCTGGCCCCCACGCTCCCCCACTTCGTGTGGTCGCTGCCCCCCGAGGGGGCCGCAGGCCGCCTTGGGGCGGCCCGGCGCCGGCCTGATCCGTGCATCGGCTGTCGTTCCGGCGCGCGTGAAGCCGGGATGAAGAAGCTCTCCAAACGTTTTTCGTGTGCGCGAATGCGTGCGCCGGGACGTTCTGGGTGAAGGCCGTGGCTGATTGACATCGGGCGATAGCCCCCTCTACCCTGGTCCGCAAAGGAAATCCACATGAACGACAAGGCTCTGCGCTGGTTCGGCCTCGGCGCCATGGCACTGATGGTGCCGTTGGCCGCGACGGCCCAGCAGGCATTCACCCGCGGTCCCGTCAACCTGCGCGCCGGTCCCGGCGACGCCTACCCGCTGGTGGCCACGCTGGCACCCGGGCAGTCGCTGCAGGTGATGGGCTGCACCGCCGGCTACGGCTGGTGCGACGTGGTGCTGCCCGACGGCCTGCGCGGCTGGTCCTATGCGGCCAGCCTCGAATACGCCTACCAGGAGGAGCGGGTGCCGCTGGCGACCTACGGCGCAATCATCGGCGTTCCGCTGGTGACCTTTGCGATCGGCAGCTACTGGTCGAACTACTACCGTGACCGCCCCTGGTACAACCAGCCGCGCTGGTGGGGCGGTCGGCCGCCGCCGCCGCCGGTTCCGGGTTGGCGGCCCCTGCCGACGCCGGTGCCGGGCTGGCGGCCCAATCCCTGGCCAGGCTATCAGCCACATCCGCCGGGCTTCCGCCCGCCGCCCGCGCCGGGATTCCGCCCGCCGCCGGTCCCGGGGTTCCGCCCGCTGCCGGCACCCGGCTTCCAACCGCCGCATGGCGGGGGATCCCGGCCCCCGGGGGCGCGGCCGCCCGGCAACGGCTTCCAGACCGGCGGTCGTCCACCGGGGCAAGGGGGCGGCGGCGGTGGCGGCCGCGGAGGTGGCCAGGGTGGTGGTCACGGTGGCGGCCAGGGTGGCGGGCACGGTGGCGGCCACGGAGGTGGTCACGGAGGCGGTGAGGGTGGTGGCCACGGAGGGGGCGGCGGCCGAGGCGGCTGAGCGCCGGCCTTCAGTCCTTCTTGCGGGCGATCAGCGACACGAAGCGCTGGGCGCCCAGGCCGAGCGGCCGCTCGCGCGACCAGACCACGTCGACCCACAGGTCGAGCCCGTTGGACAGGTTCTCGAACGGAATCTCGACCAGCGCGCCCGCCGCGACATGCGGCCGCGCGAAGTTGCGCGGCAGCCAGCCCCAGCCCAACCCGGCCGTGATCAGGCTCAGCGCGGCCAGCGCGTTGTCGGTGCGCCAGACATGGCGCGCGAAGACGAAGCGCGGGTCGCTGGTGGCGAGGTCGCGCCCGGCGACCACGATCTGCCGCGTGGTCGTCAGGTGCTCCTCGCGCAGCCGTCCGCCGGCCGCGGCCAGCACCGGGTGGTCGGGCGCCATCACGGCCACCATGGTGTCGCTGGCCACCTCCTGGAAGCCCTCCCGGCCGTCCAGGCTGGGGCGTTCGAAGACCAGCGCCAGTTGGGCCCGGCCGCTGTGCAGCAGCGCCAGCGCGTCGGCCTGCGGCGCGGCCAGCACCTCGACCTCAAGCAACGGGTATTCGTCCGCCAGGGCGGCCAATGGGCCGCTCCAGGGCGCCGCCAGCAGCTCGGGGGCGATCGCCAGCGTGAGGCGGTTCTCGAGCCCCCGGGTGAGCGCCAGCGCCTGAACCTGGAGCTGCTTCAACTGCGCCGCCAGCAGGCGCGCCTGCGGTTCGAGCGAACGCGCGGCGGCGGTCGGCTGCGGCTCGCGGCCGCTGCGGTCGAACAGCGCCAGGTCGAGCTCGGCTTCGAGGTTGGCAATGGCCATGCTGACCGCCGAGGGCACCCGGCCCAGTGCCCGCGCCGCGGCGGAGAAGGAGCCGTGGTCGATGACCGCAAGGAACACTTCAACGGTATCGCTGGAAAAACTCATGGCAGCCAATTTATCAATTTTTCTGAAAGAAGATGACTTTATATATCAGCCATATGAACATAAAGTCCAGCTTAAAACCAAGCAACACAGGATCGATTTCATGCAAGGGCTCAAGCGCCGCGTCGTCTACATCAGCCTCTACGAGGGCATCGCCATCGTGGCCGCCAGCGCCGGGCTGGCGCTGATGTCGGGCCAGGGCCTGGGCCATTCGGGCGTGCTGGCGGTCATCGCGTCGGTGATCGCGGTGCTGTGGAACCTCTCGTTCAACGCCCTGTTCGAGCGCTGGGAATCCCGCCAGGTGGTGCGCGGCCGCAGCCTGCGCCGCCGCGTCGCCCATGCGATCGGCTTCGAGGGCGGCCTGGTGGCCTTCCTGGTGCCGGTGTTCGCCTGGTGGCTGGACGTGAGCCTGTGGGAGGCGCTGGTGATGGACCTGGGACTGGTGGTTTTCTTCCTGGTCTACACCTTCGCCTTCAACTGGGCCTTCGACGCCATCTTCGGCTTGCCCGCATCGGCCTCGCTCGTGGCGACCCCCGAGGCCTGTTGACGCAGCGATTTGCCAATCTGAAGGCGGGCTCGGTGCTCTTGGCGGTCACTGTACCGCCGTGCGAGATAGGTGGCCATCTGTAGGAATGATCTGAAAATCTCTTCCCAACGGCGATATCTGGTCGACAACTGGCATTCCGTCACTTCTTTGACAGTTCATGTGCCTATGATGYCCGTGGGCCATTCGCGTTCATTCGATTGAGCGAGTCCATACATAACGCGCATAGGGATGTTGTCGATCCATGAAAAATCCAACAGAAGACGACGCTATAGGCGTATCGGATCGGGAATTTTGCGATCTGATGCTGGGCCTTCGCGACATGGCAGTCCGATTGATCGAGAAGCGAACCCACGAGCTTTTCAGATGGGAGAGTTTTGAGTGTGACCGCGTGGAGCGGTGGTTTGGAAGTGCAGATGAAGAAATGCGCAACTACCTTCGCGCGGGACTGATGAAATGCAAGTTCTTGCTCCAAAGCTTCACGTGCCAGAACTTTGTGCGCTACCTGCCAGATTGGGGCCACAACCTAGGCTGCACTCCGCTTGACAACAATCCCGTTGCCCAAGTTTGCCCCATTGACACTCGAAGTCACACCATCGCAATCAATCGKGGATTTTTTGAACTGCTGCAAATATCGCCGAGTAAAGATTCTCAACTGAGCACGCTGATTCACGAAGTAACTCACTTCCGAGACACTTTCTCATCTGTGGATCTTCGATATGGCCTCAATGCTGCCCGACGGCACACCGGGGTTCCAAAGCTGTCGCGAATCAATGCTGACAACATTGCAGGTTACGTGGTCGATGGAGTGGTCTATGGTGATTAAATCATTGGCTGCATTTGTTTTGTCGGTGATCGTGCCTGCTGTTGTTGCTTGTACTCCCATCCGAAACATGGGTATTCAATTCGAGCGGAACTCCAGCTATATCTCGGCGAGTCAAATTTTCGAGCTTGCAAACTGGATTGCCGACCTTCGGGTCAAATACCCGAACAGGGAAGCCATTTATATCAGCGCCAGCTCAGATATAGAGGAACGCAGTGCAGAGAGCTTGGCGTGGAGGCGAGCTCATGCGGTTCGGCAAGTGATTGATGCCTTGCAATTTGCGGCCGCCGAAATTCATTCACCCAAGGAAGTTGAAGTGGTCAAGGCCGGCTCGTTCGGGCCGGGAAGGCGCAACGACGTCAAACGCGCCGATGTCGAGTTCTTGCCAGGTTGCCCTCATGAATGCGCCTGCCAGCCAGAGGGGTCGTCCTGAAGGCAGAACGACTGCGACAGACTCCACGATCGCGATGGGTTCCCCGATGGAATTTCTTTCTGGAGGTATGACCTGTGGCCCTTCACTCGACGGATGCCGGGCGTGCTTTAACTAGGAACTGTCAGCGCAGCTCAGGGAAGAGACTTTCTCAAGCGTCTCGAAGCAGATTCGAGCGGAGCGCTCAGTGCTGTTCTTCTGGCATGAGCCCCAAGTCGCGGGCCGGCCCGTCCTGCGCGCCGGCACGCATGCGTGGACGACCTGCGCATCATCTAAAATCCGCACTCCCAAGGAGCGTTGCAGCGTCGCCGGCCTTCAGGCCGGCCGCGTCAGGCTTGGGCTTCCAGCCACTGGAGTGCAACGACGCTCGCCTGACCCCGTTTCCACAGGTGAGCCCATGTCCTCCGATCCTTCCTCCGTCGCCGTCCCCCCGATGAAGCTGTCCGGCCTCGAGCCGGTGCAGATCGGCGAGGGCGCGCTGTTCGTCAACATCGGCGAGCGCACCAACGTCACCGGCTCCAAGGCCTTCGCGCGCATGATCCTCAACGGCCAGTTCGAGGAAGCACTGGCGGTCGCGCGCCAGCAGGTCGAGAACGGCGCCCAGGTGATCGACATCAACATGGACGAGGCCATGCTCGACAGCAAGGCCGCGATGGTGCGCTTCCTGAACCTGATCGCGTCCGAGCCCGACATCGCGCGCGTGCCGATCATGGTCGACAGCTCGAAGTGGGAAGTGATCGAGGCCGGCCTGCGCTGCATCCAGGGCAAGGGCATCGTCAACTCGATCAGCATGAAGGAGGGCGAGGACCCCTTCCGCCACCAGGCCCGCCTGCTGCGCCGCTACGGCGCGGCGGCGGTCGTCATGGCCTTCGACGAGAAGGGCCAGGCCGACACCTACGAGCGCAAGATCGAGATCTGCGAGCGCGCCTACCGGATCCTGGTCGACGAGATCGGCTTCCCGCCCGAGGACATCATCTTCGACCCCAACATCTTCGCGATCGCCACCGGCATCGAGGAGCACAACAACTACGCGGTCGACTTCATCAACGCGGTGCGCTGGATCAAGCAGAACTTGGCCGGAGCCAAGGTCTCGGGCGGGGTCTCGAACGTGAGCTTCAGCTTCCGCGGCAACGACCCGGTGCGCGAAGCCATCCACACCGTGTTCCTGTACCACGCGATCCAGGCCGGCATGGACATGGGCATCGTCAACGCCGGCATGGTCGGCGTCTACGACGACCTCGAGGCCGAGCTGCGCGAGCGCGTGGAAGACGTGGTGCTGAACCGCCGCCCCGACGCCGGCGAGCGCCTGGTCGAGGTGGCCGAAACGGCCAGGAGCGGCGCCAAGGACGAGAGCAAGAAGCTCGAATGGCGCGGCACGCCCGAGCACCCGGTGCACGTGAACCAGCGGCTCTCGCATGCGATGGTGCACGGCATCACCGACTTCATCGTCGAGGACACCGAGGAGGCCTACCAGCAGATCCTGGCCAGGGGCGGCCGTCCGCTGCACGTGATCGAAGGGCCGCTGATGGACGGCATGAACATCGTCGGCGACCTGTTCGGCCAGGGCAAGATGTTCCTGCCGCAGGTGGTGAAGTCGGCCCGCGTGATGAAGTCGGCCGTGGCCCACCTGATCCCCTACATCGAGGAAGAGAAGCGCCTGGACGAAGCCGCCGGCCGCGACGTCCGCACCAAGGGCAAGATCATCATCGCCACCGTCAAGGGCGACGTCCACGACATCGGCAAGAACATCGTCACGGTCGTGCTTCAGTGCAACAACTTCGAGGTCGTGAACATGGGCGTGATGGTGCCCTGCCACGAGATCCTGGCGCGCGCCAAGGTCGAGGGGGCCGACATCGTCGGCCTCTCGGGCCTGATCACGCCGAGCCTGGAGGAGATGCAGTACGTGGCCGGCGAGATGCAGAAGGACGATCATTTCCGCATCCGCAAGATCCCGCTGCTGATCGGCGGCGCCACCACCAGCCGCGTGCACACCGCGGTCAAGATCGCGCCGCATTACGAAGGGCCGGTGGTCTACGTGCCCGATGCCTCGCGCAGCGTGAGCGTGGCGCAGTCGCTGCTGTCGGAGCAGGCCGCGAGCTACATCGACGAGATCAACGCCGACTACGACAAGGTGCGGCACCAGCACGCCAACAAGAAGCAGACGCCGCTGTGGCCGCTGGCCCGCGCGCGCGCCAACAAGACGCCGGTCGACTGGTCGAACTACCTACCGCCGGTGCCCAAGTTCATCGGCCGCCGCGTGTTCCGCAACTTCGACCTGACCGAACTCGCGAAGTACATCGACTGGGGCCCGTTCTTCCAGACCTGGGACCTGGCCGGCCCGTTCCCGGCGATCCTCAAGGACGAGATCGTCGGTACCGAGGCGGTGCGCGTCTATGCCGACGGCCAGCGCATGCTCAAGCGGCTGATCGAGGGGCGCTGGCTCAAGGCCAGCGGCGTGATCGGCTTCTGGCCGGCCGACACCGTCAACGACGACGACATCGCGCTCTACACCGACGAGTCGCGCAGCGAGGTCGCGCTGACCTGGTGGGGCATGCGCCAGCAGACCGAGAAGCAGGCGATCGAGGGCGTGATGCGGCCCAGCCGCTGCCTGGCCGATTTCGTCGCGCCGCGCGAGAGCGGCTTGAAGGACTACGTGGGCATGTTCGCGGTCACCGCCGGCCTGGGCGTCGAGAAGAAGGAGAAGTACTTCATGGACGACCTCGACGACTATTCGGCGATCATGCTGAAGGCCCTGGCGGACCGCCTGGCCGAAGCTTTCGCCGAGGCGCTGCACCATCGCGTGCGCACCGACCTCTGGGGCTATGCGGCCGACGAGGCCCTGAGCAACGAGGACATGATCGGCGAGAAGTACCGCGGCATCCGGCCGGCGCCCGGCTATCCGGCCTGCCCGGACCACAGCGTGAAGCGGCCGATGTTCGAGTTGCTGAACTGCGCCGAGATCGGCATGACGCTGACCGACAGCCTGGCCATGATGCCGGCCGCCAGCGTCAGCGGCTTCTACCTGAGCCACCCCGACGCGACCTACTTCAACGTCGGCAAGATCGGGCACGACCAGTTGCAGGACCAGGCGGCGCGGCGCCATGAGAGCGAGGCCGATCTCGAGCGTCTGCTGGCGCCGAATCTTTGATACCAACAGGCCGTCGCTAGCAGGCGCGGCGAGCGGGAGTTCCTATTCAGAAGTTGATGTTCGGAGCCGCGCACTATGCGGCGGCGGCGGTCTTCGTGGTCGCCTGCTGGGGCTTCGGCCGGGCGCTGCTGGCGCGCATCGGCGCGCCGCCGCGGCGCGACCGCGGGCTCGAGACCGCGATGGCCGCCGCCGCCGGTCTCGGTCTCATCGTCTGCGTCTTCCAGGCGATCGCGATCGCCGGGCTGTTCGGCCGGACCGCGGTGATCGGCACGGTCGCGCTCGGCCTGATGGCGGTCGCGCTGCAGGCGCCGGCCTGGCTGCGCGAACGTCATGCAAGCGCGCCGCCCGCGCCCTTCGACTTCGTCGAGAAGCTGGCCCTGCTGGCACTGGCGCTGACCGCGCTGCCGGCCCTGGTCGAGCCGCTGGCGCCGCCGGCCGTCTTCGACGAGTTGATGTACCACCTGCCCTATGCGCGCGAAGTGGCGCAGAGCGGCCGGCTCGGCATCCACGAATGGTTGCGCTATCCCTGGTTCCCCTACAACTACAACCTGATTCATGCCGCCGGGCTGGTGCTCGGCGACGACGTCCTGCCGCATCTGCTGAGCGGGCTCGCGGGCTGGCTGTCGGTGTGGATGGTCTACCGGCTCGGCGTGCAGCATGCGAGCCGGCTGACCGGCCTCGTGGCCGCCGCCATCTGGCTCGGCATCGCCGACTTCGAGAGCGCGCTGATCGACATCGCCGTCGCGCTCTTCGTGCTCGCGGCCTGCACCGCCCTGTGGTGGTGGCGCGAATCCGCCGACACCGCGCGCGAGCCGCGCTGGCTGGCGCTCGCGGCCTTCTTCCTCGGCGTCGCCGCGGGCTCCAAGTACCAGGCGCTCACCGTGCTGCCGCTGGTCGGCCTGTTCGTGCTGCGGCGCGAGCGCCGGCTCAAGGTCTGGGGCGTGGCGCTGCTGTGCTTCCTGATCCCCTGCGTCTATTGGTATGCGCGCAATGCCCTCATGACCGGCGACCCTTTCAACCCGATCGGCTCCCGGCTGTTCGGATTCACCAACTGGATCCCGGCCGACTACAAGAATCAGGTCGACGACGTGAGGTCCCATGCCGCGTGGCCCAACGGCTTTCTCTGGGGCGTGCTGTTCGCGCCGCTGGGCCTGCTCTGGAAGCGGTCCCCCGCGGTTCGTGCGGCGGCGGTGTTCAGCGCCTACTCCCTGCTCGTCTGGGCCCTGACCTCGCGCTATCCCCGCTACCTGGCCGCCTCGGTGCCGCTGATCGCGCTGGTCTCGGTGGTCGGTTGGCAGGCGCTGCTGGGCGGCGTGGCGAGCGGGCTGCGCCGCCTGCTGCCGCGCTGGAGCCAGAGCGGCGCGCTCGACCGCGCCGGCCGCTGGCTGGGCGTGCTGCTGCTGGTGGCGGGGGTCGGGGTCTCCTTCCACCTGACGCGGCGGAGCATCGCGACGATCGCGACCACGCCGGCCGAGCGCGCGGCCTTCCTCGAGGCCCACGTTCCGGGCTATGCGGTCATGAACTACCTGCGCGAGCACGCGGCGGGCCGCGTCTACCAGATCGCGCTGATCGAAGCCACCTACTACGGGCCGGCGCAGGTCTGGGGCGATGCGATCGGGCCCTGGCGCTATTCCGATTTCATCGTGCTGCCGCCGGCCGAGTTCGCCCGCAAGCTGCGCGGCCTCGGCTTCGAGGCGATCGCGGTGGGCGCCGGGACCGCGCCGGTGCTCGAAGCCCGGCCCGGCTTCCTTGACCATTTCGCCCTGATGTACGAAAAAGCAGGCGCCAAGGCCTACCGCATCCTGCCTCCCAAGAATGACTGACCACCCTGACCTCAGCGGGCTGCGCATCGCCGCCGTGATCCCCTGCTTCAACGAGGCGCTCGCCATCACCCAGGTGGTGGAGGCGTTCCGCGCCGCGCTGCCCGAGGCCGAGATCTACGTCTTCGACAACAACTCGACCGACGGCACCGCGGCCGTGGCGCGCGCCGCCGGCGCCACCGTGACCCATGTCGCGCTGCGCGGCAAGGGCAACGTGGCGCGGCGCATGTTCGCCGACGTCGAGGCCGATGTCTATGTGATGGTCGACGGCGACGCCACCTACGACGTCAGCGAGGTGCGCCGGCTGATCGCCTTGATGGCGGAGGGCAACCTCGACATGGTGGTCGGTTCGCGCGTGGACGACGGCGCCGATGCGCAGACCTACCGGCGCGGCCACCGCTTCGGCAACGCGCTGCTGACCGGCGCCGTGGCAAGACTTTTCGGCGGCCATCTGAGCGACATGCTGTCGGGCTACCGCGTGTTCTCGAGGCGCTATGCGAAGTCTTTCCCGGCGGTGTCGGAAGGCTTCGAGATCGAGACCGAGCTGACCGTGCATGCGCTCGAGCTGCGCATGCCCTTCGCCGAGGTGCCGGTGCCGTACCGCTCGCGGCCCGAGGGCTCCGAAAGCAAGCTGTCGACCTATCGCGACGGCTGGCGCATCCTGAAGACCATCTGCAAGCTGTTCGTGAGCGAGCGGCCGCTGCAGTTCTTCTCCGGCATCGCGGGCCTGCTGGCGCTGCTGTCCGTGATCCTCGCCGTGCCGCTGGTCCTGACCTACCTGCAAACCGGCCTGGTCCCGCGGCAGCCCACGGCCGTGCTGGTGACCGGCACCATGCTGGTCGCGATGCTGTCGCTGGTCTGCGGCGTGGTGCTGCACACCGTGACCATCGGACGGCAGGAGGCCAAGCGCCTGTGCTACCTCGGCATTCCGGGCGTGCGCGAGCGCATCGGCAAGGCATGAAGCTCGGTCGCGAGTTCCTGTCCTTCGCCGTGGTCGGCACGATCGGCTTCGTGGTCGACCTCGGCGTGCTGTACCTGGTGGCGCCGGCGCTCGGCTGGTATGGCGGGCGCGTGGTGTCCTTCATCGCGGCCGCGACCGCGACCTGGATACTGAATCGCCACTACACCTTCGGTCACCGGCGCTCGGAAGCGTCGCTGGCGCGCGAGTACGCCCGCTACCTGCTGACCATGCTGGGCGGCGCGCTGGTCAACTACGCGGCCTACGCCCTGACCCTGCATTGGCTGGGTGGCCCGCTGGCGCCCGCGCTCGGCGTCGCCGTCGGCAGCTGCGCCGGCCTGGCGGTCAATTTCCTGACGGCGCGCTTCCTGGTGTTCAGGTAGCCCGGCCGGCGCAGCTGGGCCCCTTCGTGAAACACCGCGGAACCGGCTTCGCCGGGCCGCTGGTGTGGGGGCTGAGGAGCCGCGGCTCCAAGCCTGCCTGCGCAGACTTGGACGGCTTCGAAGAGCCGCTGCCTCTGGCAGCGACTCGAGGCGACTACTGGGGCGAGCTAAACCACCACCGGAATTTCAGTCGCCGGCGGGGTGTTGCGGCTGCGGCCGCAGCGCACGATGCCGTCGATCATCACCATCCCGACGCCCGGGATGTCTCCGAGCTGCACGCTCTCGAGCAGGGTCTTGCCGGCGGTGTGCTGCGCGCGGTCCATGAAGACGAAGTCGGCGTCGCGGCCGACCTCGATCAGGCCGCAGTTGAGCTTGCGGATGCGCGCCGTGTTGCCGGTCGCGAAGCAGAACACCAGTTCGGCCGGGATGTTGGCGATCGAGGACAGCATCGCCACCATGCGCAGGATGCCCAGCGGCTGCACGCCCGAGCCCGCCGGCCCGTCGGTGCCGAGGATCACGCGGTGCGGGCACTTGAGGTCGAGCGCCGCCTTGGCCGCCGCGATGGCGACGCGCTCGTTGCCGTTGTGCACGATCTCGATCGCGCGCGACGACTTCTCGCACAGCTCGCAGACATGCGCCTCGGGCAGCGCGGTGTGGCCGCCGTTGATGTGGCCGATGATGTCGGCGTCGGCCTCGAGCACCACGTCCTTGTCGATCAGGCCCGAACCCGGGATCGACGGGCCGCCCGTGTGGATGGTGCTCTGGATGCCGTACTTGCGGGCCCAGGCGACCATCTCCTTGGCTTCGTAGCCGGCCTTGACCGAACCCAGGCCGACCTCGCCCAGCAGGCCGACGCCGGCCTCGGCCAGTTCCTTGAAGTCGCTCTCGACCATGCCCTTTTCGATGACCGGCGCGCCGGCCAGCACCTTGACGCCGCCGGGGCGGAAGTTGTCGAAGGCGCGCTGCGCGGTGATCGCCAGTGCCTTGAGGCCGACGATGTCCTTGGGCCGGCCGGGCAGGTGCACCTCGCCGGCCGAGATCATGGTGGTGACGCCGCCGTGCATGGTCGAGTCGATCCAGCCGATCTGGCCCTGGCGCGGGGTCCAGTCGCCGAACACCGGGTGCACGTGGCTGTCGATCAGGCCCGGCGCGACGCAGGTCTTCTTGACGTCGATGACGGTCTTCGCGCCTTCCGTGTCGCAGTCCTTCTCCTTGCCGACCGCGACGATCAGGCCGTCGTCGACGACGATGGTGTCGGCGTCGAGGATGGGTTTGTCGATATCGCCCGAGAGCAGCAGGCCTATGTTCCGGATGACGACCTTGCCCGACTTGGCGCCGGTTGCGACTTCTGCCATTTCAGGCCTCCCGCCGGGCCGCCCCAAGGGAGGCCTGCGCCCCCTCGGGGGGCAGCGAATACACGAAGTGATGAGCGTGGGGGCTTTTCATTTCAGGCCTCCCGCCGGGCCGCCCCAAGGGAGGCCTGCGCCCCCTTGGGGGGCTGCGAACGCATGTGAGCTTTGGGGGTCATATTTCTCTCGTGGGGTGGGTTTGTATCTTCTTCCGAAGCGCCGGCATCGACCGTGCGCAGCACGGTCTCGATGACGAAGTCTTCCCAGTGCGCGACCGCCTCCGCCGTCTCAAGGGGCTCGCCGAGGAACGCGGTCAGCGTGTGCCGGTTCGAGGTGTAGAAATAGCCGGTGGACGCGATCAGCAGGTACAGGTCGCGCGGCGCGACGTCGTCGCGAAACAGTCCCTGCGCGACGCCCGCTGCCACGATCTCGCTGATGATGGAGATCGCCCGCGACGAATATTCGCGGGCCCGCAGCGACTTCGCGATGTGCCGGCCCTTGTGCAGGTTCTCGGTGTTCAGCAGCGTGACGAACTCGGGGTTCTTGCGGTAGTAGCCGAGCACGAAGCGGATCACCGCGGTCAGCGACTCGACCGGCCGCGAGGCGTCGAGGTCGATCGCGGCCTCGGCGTCGTCCATGCGCCGGTAGATGCCTTCGAGCACCGCGATGAACAGGCCTTCCTTGCTGCCGAAGTAGTAGTAGATCATGCGGTCGTACGACTTCGCGGCCTTCGAGATCTTCTCGACGCTGCCGCCGTCGTAGCCGTACTTCGCGAACACCTTGGTGGCTGCGCGCAGGATGCTCTCGCGCGTGGCCTGCGCTGCGGCTTCGCGCACGCCGGTGCGGCGTGTCGCAGGCTTGGGCGCGCCTTTGCGCGGGGCTGCCTTGGACTCGGCCATCTCGGCGCGCCGGCTACTTCTCGGCGAAGGCGCGTTCGACGACGTAGTCGCCGGGCGTCGACGTGTTGCCTTCCTTGAAGCCGCGGGCCTCGAGGATGTGCTTGAGGTCGACCAGCAGGCCCGGGCTGCCGCACAGCATCACGCGGTCCTCGGCGGCATTGAGCGGCGGCAGGCCGAGGTCGTCGGTGAGCTTGTTGGTCTCGATCAGGTCGGTGATCCGGCCCATGTTGCGGAACTCCTCGCGCGTCACGGTCGGGTAGTAGAGCAGCTGCTTCTCGATCATCTCGCCGAGGATCTCGTGCTTGGGCAGGTGGTCGGTGACCAGGTCGTGGTAGGCCAGCTCGTCGACCTGGCGCACCCCGTGCACCAGGATGACCTTCTCGTACTTCTCGTAGGTCTCGGGGTCGCGGATGATGCTCATGAACGGCGCCAGCCCGGTGCCGGTGCCGAACAGGTAGAGCCGCTTGCCCGGCAGCGTGTAGTCGATCAGCAGCGTGCCGGTGGGCTTGCGCCCGACGATGACGGTGTCGCCGACCTGGATGTGCTGCAGCTTGGAGGTCAGCGGGCCTTCCTCGACCTTGATGCTGAGGAACTCCAGGTGCTCTTCATAGTTGGGGCTGACGATGCTGTAGGCCCGCAGCAGGGGCTTGTTGTTGACCTTCAGGCCGATCATCGTGAAGTGGCCGTTCGAGAAACGCAGGGCCGGATCGCGCGTGGTGGTGAAGGTGAACAGGCGGTCGGTCCAGTGGTGGACGCTCAGCACACGTTCTTCGCTGAATGCACTCATAAGGGTCAGGAATGGTTATGAACGAAAAAGGGATGCACCAATTGTCGGCGATGCAGGAGAAAACACCATTGCAAGCATCGGGCCCGTTTGCTACATTGATCTCGAAAATGTAGTGTTCACCACATGAAGGTGTAGTGGATGCTACACAAACGTCAGTTCCAGCACAAGTGAAGGTGCAGGCGGGTTTCCGGCACAGATGTTGCACTCCCGCTGGCCTCACCCCAAGAAATTGCCACGAGGTTCCCCGCGATGACCGAACACACCAAGACAGACGGACTGCCCGGCATGGACATGCCGGTGCTGCCCGAGGCGACCGGCCGGGCGCCGCTGCGCAACGAGCGCATGAATGCCGCCAAGGTCGAGTGCAATGCCTGCCCCGTGCTGTGCCAGATCTCCGAGGGCCGCACCGGCGCCTGCGACCGCTACGCCAACCGCGCCGGCGTGCTGGTCCGGGTCGACCCGGTGGTGCTGCTGCGGCGCGAACTGGCCAGCGAGTCGCCCGCGCTGGTGCCCTTCGCCCGCGTCGGCAACGAGATCGACGAGGTCGAGCGCACCGAGCCGCCGGTGGCCGATGCCGACTGGACCGGCGATCTCCTTCACGCCGACGAGGTCTTCGTGACCGGCGTGGGCTCCTCGACCACCTACCCCGACTACAAGCCCGCGCCCTTCATCGTGGCCTCGAAGGCGCAGGGCGTCGACATGGTGACGGTGGTCACCGAGGGCATCTTCAGCTACTGCAGCTTCAAGGTGAAGATCGACACCGACCGCTTCCTGGGCGCCGAGCAGGCCAACGTGCGCTACAAGGGCGAGGTCGTGGGCCACGTCACCACGGCCGAGTACGGCTCGCAGATGCTGTCGCTGGGCGGCGTGCACCACCTCACGGGCGGCAGCAAGAAGGAAGGCCGCATGACCTGCGAGCTGATGCAACTGCTGGGCAACAAGCAGGCGGTCGAATGCGTGATCGACGGCGGCGCCAGCATGCTCATCCAGGCCGGCCGCGCACCGATCGTCAACGGCGTCGAAGAAAAGCGCATGCGCGTGGGCTGCGGCTCGGCGGCCGTGGGCATCTTCGCGCGCCAGCTGTTCGGCCATGCCGACGAGGTGGTGGTGGTCGACGACCACATCACCGGCGTGCTGACCGAGCACCAGGCCGGGCGCTGCCTCGACATGCCGTCCTCGGGCATCCAGATGCGCGGGCGCAAGTCGACGCCCGGGCGCTATTTCCAGGTCGCCAATCCGGGCAACGGATGGGGCGGCACCGACATCGCCGACCCGCTGTCGATCATCGAGGGCTGGGAGGAGGGCGTGGCGCGGCCGGGCCTGCGCCTGCTCATGACCTCCACCACCGGCGAGCATGCCCAGTGGTATGTGCTCGACGAGCAACTGCAGCCGGTCGAGCAGCCGATGCCCGCCGACGTGCGCCGCATCGTCGATCGCATCGGCGAGAACTGCGAGCCTTCGCTGTGCACCGTGCTGTTCCTCGGCGGCGCCGGCGGTTCCTTGCGCGCCGGCGTCACCGAGAACCCGGTGCTGCTCACGCGGGCCATCAAGCGTGCGCTGGTCAACGTCACCTGCGGCGGTGCGCCGGCCTATGTGTGGCCGGGCGGCGGCATCACGGTGATGGTCGACGTGCTGCGCATGCCCGACAACAGCTTCGGCACGGTGCCGACCCCGGCCATCGTGGCGCCGATCGAGTTCAGCATGCGCCGCGAGGACTATGCCGCGCTCGGCGGCCACATGGACCACGTGTTCACGCTCGAGCAGGCGCTGGCGCGCGGCGCCTGGCAGGACGACGGTGCGCCGCTGTCGCGCCAGTGGCTGCGCATGGATGCGGCCAATCCCTGGCCGCTCGGCCGGCCGCCGATGCTGGGCTAGGACTAGGACTAGGACATGTCTGCACAACGCACCGCGCTCGACGGCGGCCGCTGGCATTTGAACCACGGCCCGATCGACATCATTGCCGAAGCCCACGGCAATGACGTCGAGGTCGCGGTCGCGCACGAGCATGCCTGGCGGCGCTTCGCCGTGCTGCTCGATGAACTGGTGGCCGAACTGCCCCTGCTGCGTCGCCCGGTGGGTACCGACTGTCCCGTGAAGGGCCCGGTCGCCCGCCGCATGTGGGAAGCCTGCGCACCGTTCCGTGCCGGCTTCATCACGCCGATGGCGGCGGTCGCCGGCGCGGTGGCGCAGGAACTCATCGCCTGCTTCCACCGCCCGGGCATCGAGCGCGCCTGGATCAACAACGGCGGCGACATCGCGCTGCACCTGGCGCCCGGGCAGACGGCGCGCATCGGTCTGTTCGCCGACCTCGCGCGCTTCGACCTGCGCGACTGCGGCCCCATCACCACCGATGGCCAGTTCGAGCTGCGTGCCGAGCATCCGGCGCGCGGCGTCGCCACCAGCGGCTGGCGCGGCCGGAGCTTCTCGCTCGGCATCGCCGACAGCGTGACGGTCTTGGCGGCGACAGCGGCCCAGGCCGATGCGGCGGCCACCGTGATCGCCAATGCGGTCGATGCCGACGATCCCGGCATCCGCCGCCGCCCCGCGAGCGAATGCAAGGACGACAGCGACCTCGGCGACATCCCGGTCACGGTCGACGTGGCCACGCTGGCGCCCGCCATCGTGCACCGTGCACTGGAGGCGGGCGTCGCGCGCGCCGAGCGGCTGCAGCAGCTCGGGCTCGCATGGTCGGTGGTACTGGTCTGCCAGGGGCAGTGGCGGGTCGTGCAGCCCTTAAGCTCCGGTCTTCCGGCGGCACCGCCCCAGAGCGAGGGCAGCATCGCCGCCGATGCAGTTGGTTCAGTATTTGCTTAACGAAAAGCAGGGCACCTTTTCATGATCGATATCCGTCGCGTCTTCACCCATGTCGAGCACATCCACCACGAGTTCGGACCACCCGTCGCAACACCGCTGGTGCGTGGCGCCATCGGCGCGGTGCTGACCAATCCCTTCGCGGGCCGCTACGAGCCCGACATCCTGCCGATGATGGCGCTGCTCGACCCGGTGGGCGTCGACATGGCGCATCGGCTGCGCGCCGCCATGGACGTGCCGGTGGAGCGCATCGCGACCTACGGCAAGGGCGCCATCGTCGGCGCTGCCGGCGAGCTCGAGCACGGCGCGCTGTGGCACGTGCCCGGCGGCTACGCGATGCGCGAACTGCTCGGCTGGAAGGGCGACCGCGAGGCCTATCGCAAGGGCCAGGTCGAAGAGAAGACCGGCCAGCCCGGCAACGCGCTGTCGATCGTGCCGTCGACCAAGAAGGTCGGTCCGCCGGGCGCCACGCTCGACGTGCCGCTGACCAACATCAACGCCAGCTACGTGCGCGGCCAGTTCGACGCCATCGAGGTCCGCGTGCCGGGTGCGCCGGCGGCCGACGAGATCGTCTTCATCCTCGCGATGAGCACGGGCTACCGCGTGCATGATCGCGTCGGCGGGCTCCGCGCCGAGAACATCAGCAAATGGGACGGCCTCCGCTGAACACCGAGAGAGACAAGGAAAAAACCATGAGTGCAAATATCCGCAAGCTCGTCATCCAGGTCGACGAAACCCGCAAGGAAATGGGCCAGGCCATCGAGCCGCCCACGCGCCGCGCCGTCGCCATTGCCGTGATCGAGAATCCCTACGCCGGCCGCTACAGCGAGTCGCTCGACGAACTGATCGCGATCGGCGAGGAGCTCGGCGCGCTGCTGGGCCGGAAGGCCGTGGCCGCGCTCGGCATCGAGCCTGGCCAGGCGCAGAGCTACGGCAAGGCCGCGATCGTCGGCGAGGCCGGCGAGCTCGAGCATGCCGCCGCGATCCTCCATCCGAAGCTCGGCGCACCACTGCGCGCGGCGGTCGAGAAGGGCGCCGCGCTGGTGCCGTCCAGCAAGAAGCGCGGCACGCTCGGCACCGCCATCGACGTGCCRCTGGGCCACAAGGACGCCGCCTTCGTGCGCAGCCATTTCGACGCCATCGAGGCCCGCGTGTCGGATGCGCCGCGCGCCAACGAAATCGTCGTCGCGGTCGCGGTCACCGACAGCGGCCGCCCCCTGCCGCGCATCGGCGGCTTGCAGGTATCCGAGATCAAGGGCGAAGACGGGCTGAGATGAAACCCACCCCCGTTGCTTGCTCACTTCGTGTAGCCGCCTCCCCCCTCAAGGGGGCAACACCAGCGGCCCGGCAAAGCCCGTTCCGCGGTGTTCCCCGAACGGGCCTCGCTTCGCTGGCCGATTTGTTTGCCTGACATCGAATCCGTATCCGTCCTTTCATGTTCCCAAGGAGTTCCCGATGAATCCATTGCGCCTTGCCTTCACCGCGGCCGCGGTCGCCACGCTCGCCACTGCACTCGTTCCCGCGCACGCACAGGGCGTGATCAAGATCGGCGAGATCAACAGCTACAAGGCGCAACCCGCCTTCCTCGAGCCCTACAAGAAGGGCATGGAACTCGCGGTCGACGAGATCAACGCTGCCGGCGGCGTCAACGGCAAGAAGATCGAACTGATCAGCCGCGACGACAACGCCAACCCGGGCGACGCGGTGCGCGTGGCCGAAGAGCTGGTGTCGCGCGAGAAGGTCGACATCCTGGCCGGCACTTTCCTGTCGAACACCGGCATGGCGGTGGCCGACTTCGCCAAGCAGAAGAAGTTCTTTTTCCTGGCCGGCGAGCCGCTGACGGACAAGCTCACCTGGCAGGGCGGCAACGCCTACACCGTGCGCCTGCGTCCCGGCACCTACATGCAGGCCGCGATGCTGGTGCCCGAGGCGGCCAAGCTCAAGAAGAAGCGCTGGGCCGTGGTGTACCCCAACTACGAGTACGGCCAGTCGGCGGTGGCGGCCTTCAAGACCTTGCTGAAGGCGGCACAGCCCGATGTCGAGTTCGTCGCCGAGCAGGCCACGCCGCTGGGCAAGGTCGACGCCGGCAGCGTGGTGCAGGCGCTGGCCGATGCCAAGCCCGACGCGATCTTCAACGTGCTGTTCGGCGCCGACCTGTCGAAGTTCGTGCGCGAAGGCAACACCCGCGGCCTGTTCAAGGACCGCGACGTGGTGAGCGTGCTGACCGGCGAGCCCGAGTACATGGACCCGCTCAAGGACGAGGCGCCCAACGGCTGGATCGTCACCGGCTACCCCTGGTACGGCATCACGACGCCCGAGCACAAGAAATTCGAGCAGGCCTACCAGGCCAAGTTCAAGGACTATCCGCGCCTGGGCTCGGTGGTCGGCTACAGCATGATCAAGTCGGCCGCTGCCGGCATCGCCAAGGCCAAGAGCACCGACACCGAGAAGGTGGTCGCGGCCTTCAAGGGCCTGCAGGTCGACACGCCCTTCGGCAAGATCACCTACCGCGCCGAGGACAACCAGTCGACCATGGGCGCCTTCGTGGGCCGCACGAAGAACGACGGCGGCAAGGGCGTGATGGTCGACTACGTGTACCTCGACGGTGCGGATGCCAAGTACCAGCCGAGCGCCGCCGAGATCAAGAAGTCGCGCGCCGCGGATTAAGCAAGGAACGAACGGGCCATGAGCTTCTCAGGTTTCATCGTCCAGCTCCTCAACGGGCTGGCGAGCGCGTCCTCGCTGTTCCTCGTGGCAGCCGGGTTGTCGCTGATCTTCGGCGTCACGCGCATCGTGAACTTCGCCCATGGCTCGTTCTTCATGGTCGGCATCTACGTCGCCTATACGCTGGTCGACCGGCTCGGCACCGGCTTCGGCTTCTGGCCGGCGCTGGTGATGGCGGCGCTGGCGGTCGGCGTGCTGGGCGCGCTGATCGAGGTGGTGCTGCTGCGGCGCATCTACAAGGCGCCCGAACTCTTCCAACTGCTGGCCACCTTCGCGCTGGTGCTGGTCATCAAGGATGCGGTGCTGTGGCTTTGGGGCCCCGACGAACTGCTGGGCCCGCGTGCGCCCGGCCTGTCGGGTTCGGTCACGATCCTCGGCCGGCAGTTTCCCTCCTACGACCTGTTCCTGATCGTGGTCGGGCCGGTGGTGCTCGGGCTGGTCTGGCTGCTGCTCACACGCACCCGCTTCGGCACGCTGGTGCGCGCCGCCACGCAAGACCGCGAGATGGTCAGCGCGCTGGGCGTCAACCAGSCCTGGCTCTTCACCGCGGTGTTCGCGCTCGGCGCGCTGCTTGCGGGGCTCGGCGGCGCGCTGCAGCTGCCGCGCGAACCCGCCACGCTCGAGATGGACCTCAACACCATCGGCGCCGCCTTCGTGGTGGTGGTGGTCGGCGGCATGGGCTCGATCCCCGGCGCCTACGCGGCCGCGCTGCTGATCGCCGAGATCAAGGCGATCTGCATCTGGCTCGGCGTGGTCGAGGTCTTCGGGCTCACCGTCTCGTTCTCCAAGCTCACGCTGGTGGTCGACTTCCTCGTGATGGCCGTCGTGCTGGTCTGGCGGCCCTGGGGCCTGTTCGGCAGGCCGCAGGCACCGAGCCGCTACGTGGGCATGCAGGAGGAACCGCTGCGCCGTCCGGGACGCACCTACGTCATTGCGGCCGCGCTGTTCGGCCTGGTGCTGGCGGCGATGCCGTTCATCACCGCCGGCTCGCCCTACACCACGGTGCTGATGATCGACCTGCTGATCGCCGCGCTGTTCGCGGCCAGCCTGCACTTCATCATGGGGCCGGCCGGCATGCACTCCTTCGGCCACGCCGCCTACTTCGGGCTCGGTGCCTACGGCGCCGCGCTGCTGGTGCGTTCCAGCGGCATGCCGATGGAGCTGGCCTTGATCGTCGCGCCATTGGTGGCCGCGCTGGGCGCCTTCGTCTACGGCTGGTTCGCGGTGCGGCTGTCGGGCGTCTACCTCGCGATGCTGACGCTGGCCTTCGCGCAGATCACCTGGGCCATCACCTACCAGTGGGACAGCTTCACCGGCGGCAGCAACGGGCTCACCGGGGTCTGGCCTTCCGAATGGCTGGCCGACAAGCGGGCCTACTACTGGGTCACGCTGGCCCTCGTCGGGCTCGGCGTGCTGTGGTTGCGGCGCGTGCTGTTCTCGCCCTTCGGCTATGCGCTGCGCGCGGGCCGCGATTCGCAGCTGCGCGCCGATGCGATCGGCATCGACGTCAAGCGCATGCAGTGGGTGGCCTTCGTGATCGCCGGCACCGCGGCCGGCCTGGCCGGTGCGCTCTATGCGTTTTCCAAGGGCAGCATCTCGCCCGAATCGCTCAGCGTCGGCAAGTCGGTCGACGGCCTCGTGATGGTGCTGCTCGGCGGCATCCAGACCCTGGCCGGCCCGGTGGTGGGCGCGGTCACCTTCACCTGGCTGCACGACACGGTGGCGCGCAACACCGACTACTGGCGCGCCATGCTGGGCGGCATCATCCTGCTGCTGGTGCTGCTGTTCCCGCAGGGCATCGCGGGCTTCGTCAAGCAGCTCTTCGACCGGCGCCGCCATGCGGCCGAAGCGGTCGACCTCAAGGAGGTGAAGGCATGAGCCTTCTCAAAGTACAAGAACTCGGCAAGTCCTTCGGCGGCGTCAAGGCGGTCGACGGCATCAGCTTCGAACTGGCGGCCGGCGAACTGCTGGCACTGATCGGCCCCAACGGCGCCGGCAAGTCCACCACCTTCAACATGGTCAACGGCCAGCTCAAGGCCGACCGCGGCTCGATCCGGCTCGACGGCCAGGAACTCGTGGGCCGCAAGCCGCGCGAGATCTGGCGCCTGGGCGTGGGCCGCACCTTCCAGATCGCCGAGACCTTCGCCTCGCTGACGGTGGCCGAGAACGTGCAGATGGCCCTGCTGTCGCACGACCACAAGCTGTTCTCGACCTGGCGCCGCGCGGCCGACCACAAGCGCGACGCGGCGCTGTCGCTGCTCGACCAGGTCGGCATGAAGCCCCAAGCCGACCGGCCCTGCAGCGTGCTGGCCTACGGCGACGTCAAGCGCGTCGAGCTCGCGATCGCGATGGCCAACAGCCCGAAGCTGCTGCTGATGGACGAACCCACGGCCGGCATGGCGCCCAAGGAACGCAACGCGCTGATGGCCCTGACCAAGCAGCTCGTGATCGACCGCGGCATGGCGGTGCTGTTCACCGAACACAGCATGGACGTGGTGTTCGCCTACGCCGACCGCATGATCGTGCTGGCCCGCGGACGCCTGATCGCGCAGGGCAAGCCGCTCGAGATCCGCGACCATCCGAAGGTGCAGGAGGTGTACTTCGGCAGCGGCAAGACCTTCGAGAAGATCGCGGAGAAGGCGGCCGCGGTGAATGCGGCGGTAGGAGAGCACGCATGAGTTCGCACGAGACCCTGCTCGAAGCCAAGGCGCTGTGCGCCTGGTACGGCGCCGCGCAGATCCTCTATGACGTCGATCTCGAGGTGCGGCGCGGCGAAGTCGTGGCGCTCATGGGCCGCAACGGCGCCGGCAAGTCGACCACGCTGAAGGCCCTGATCGGCATGCTGGCCAAGCGCCGCGGCGCGGTGCGCTTCCTCGGCCACGACATCTCGAAGAGCGAGCCGCACCTGGCGGCCCGGCTGGGCCTGGGCTTCGTGCCCGAGGACCGGCGCGTGTTCACCGACCTCAGCGTGATGGAAAACCTCGAGGTCGGCAAGCAGGCGGCGCGGCGCTGGAGCGACGGCACCGATGCCCCGCTGTGGACGCCCGAGCGCCTGTTCAAGCTGTTCCCGAACCTCGGCGAGATGCCGAACCGCCCGGGCGGCCGCATGAGCGGCGGCGAGCAGCAGATGCTGACCGTGGCCCGCACGCTGATGGGCAACCCCTACCTGGTGCTGCTCGACGAGCCTTCCGAGGGCGTGGCGCCGGTGATCGTCGAGCAGATGGCCAACATGATCCTGGAGCTCAAGGCGCAGGGCGTGAGCATCCTGCTGTCGGAGCAGAACATGCACTTCGCGGAGCTGGTGTCCGACCGCGCCTACGTGCTCGAGAAGGGGCAGATCCGCTACCACGCCTCGATGGCCGAGCTGGCCGCGAACGACGAGGTGCGCAGGGCCTATCTCAGCGTCTGATTTCATCAACCCGAGGAGCGACAACCATGCACAACACCCGCAGAACCCTCTTGAAGTCCACCGCCGCGCTGGGTCTGCTCGGCCTCGGCGTTTCGCCGCTCTTCGCCGCCGCGAAGATCAAGCCCGCGGCCAACGCGGCGCTGATCGTGGTCGACGTGCAGAACTGCTTCGTCGAAGGCGGCACGCTGCCGGTCAAGGGCGGGGCCGAGGTGGTGCCGGTCATCAACAAGCTGGCCGAGGCCTTCGACAACATCGTGGTCACGCAGGACTGGCACACGCCGGGCCATGCCTCCTTCGCCAGCACCCATGCCGGCAAGAAGCCCTTCGAGACCACCAAGCTCAGCTACGGCAATCAGGTGCTCTGGCCGGACCACTGCGTGCAGGGAACCGACGACGCCGGCCTCCACAAGGAACTCAAGCTGCCGACCGCCCAGTTGATCATCCGCAAGGGCTTCCACAAGGACATGGACAGCTACTCGGCCTTCGAGGAGGCCGACCACAAGACCACCACCGGCCTGGCCGGCTACCTGAAGGGACGCGGCGTCAAGACCGTGTTCGTCACCGGTCTCGCGACCGACTTCTGCGTGGCCTGGACCGCCATGGATGCGCGCAAGGCCGGCTTCGAGGTCTACGTGATCGAGGACGCGACCCGCGCCATCGACCTCAACGGTTCGCTTGCCGCGGCCTGGAAGCAGATGGCCGCCAAGGGTGTCAAACGCATCCAGTCGAGCGACATCGTCTAGGCCGTCACCAGAGATGCCGGGGTTCGCACTGAAGGTCAACGGTCGCAGCGTCGAACTCGCGGCGTCGCACGAGGCCTCGCTGCTGCACGTGCTGCGCAACGACCTGGGGCTCAATGGCCCCAAGTACGGCTGCGGCCTGGGCCAATGCGGCGCCTGCACCGTGTGGGTCGACGGCGTCGCGGCGCGGGCCTGCGTGATCCCGGCGCACGGCGTCGCGGGCCGCGAGATCACCACGCTCGAAGGATTGCCTGATGTGGCCCCCACGCTCGGCACTTTCGTGTCCTCGCTGCCCCCCGAGGGGGCTGCCGCGCCTTGGGGCGGCCCTGCGGCGCGGCGCGCGCGCTGGCACCCCGTGCAGCAGGGCTTCGAGGATGCCCAGGCCGCGCAATGCGGCTACTGCCTCAACGGCATGGTGATGCAGGCCGCGGCGCTGCTGGCGCGCGAGCCGAATCCGAGCGAGGCGCGGATTCGCAGCGAACTCTCGGGCAACCTGTGCCGCTGCGGCACGCACATCGAGATCCTGGCCGCCGTGCAGCGCGCCGCGCTGCTGATCGCGAAGGGCGCGCAGACGTGAGCCGGCGCGCCGACTCGCCCCGCACGCGCAGCGAATTCCTCCAGGCCGACGGCGTCCTCGTCGTCGTCCGCGAGACGCCTCCGGCGCCGCCGCCGGCACCGGGCCAACCCGCGCTGGTGTCGGGCAACCCGGCCGAAGGCCCCGAGGTGCTGCTCGCGGTCTGGGACGACGGCAGCGTCACCGCGCTGAACGGCCACGTCGATCTCGGCACCGGCATCCAGACCGCGCTGTCGCAGATCGTGGCCGAGGAACTTGACGTGCCGATGGCGCAGGTCCGCATGGTGCTCGGCGATACCGCGCGCACGCCCAACCAGGGCGCGACGATCGCCAGTGCCTCGATCCAGATCCACGCAGCGCCTTTGCGGCTTGCGGCGGCGCAGGCGCGCGGCTGGCTGCTGGCCCAGGCGGCCGAGCACTTCGGCGTCCAGCCCGCGCTGCTGACGCTGCGCGACGGCCGCATCCAGGCCGGCGACGACCCGGCCTTCGGCATCGGCATCGGCGAACTGGTGGCGGGCGGGCGCAGCGTGCTGCAACTGGATGAGGCGGCGCGGCTCAAGGACCCGGCCGACTACCGCATCGTCGGCAGTTCGCCGCCGCGCGTCGACATCCCCGCCAAGCTGGCCGGCGACACCGTCTTCGTGCACGACATGCGCCTGCCCGGCATGCTGCACGGCCGCGTCGTGCGGCCGCCCTATGCGGGCGCGGACCACGGCGACTACATCGGCAACACGCTGGAGTCGGTCGACGAGGCTTCGATCGCGCACATCCCCGGCATCCGCACGGTGGTCGTGATCCGCGACTTCGTCGGCATCGTCGCCGAGCGCGAAGAGCATGCCGAGCAGGCGCTGCGCGAACTGCGCGTGCGCTGGAAGGCCTGGCCCGGACTGCCCCCGCTCGACGACCTCGAAGGCGCGATCAGCGCCAACCCGTCGACGCAGCGACTGCTGGTCGACGAAGGCGATGTCGACGCGGCGCTGGCGAGTGCCGCGAAAGCGATGCCGCGCACCTACGTCTGGCCGTACCAGATGCATGCGTCGATCGGGCCGTCGTGCGCGCTCGCGCACTGGCAGCCCGGCGATGGCGCCGGCCTGCGGGTCTGGGCCGGCTCGCAGAACCCCCATGTGCTGCGGGCCGATCTCGCGAAGCTCATGGGCCTCGACGACATCGAAGTCGACGTGGTCCGAATGGAAGCCGCCGGCTGCTACGGCCGCAACGGCGCCGACGACGTCGCGGCCGATGCGGCGCTGCTGGCGCGTGCGGTCGGCGCGCCGGTGCGGGTGCAGCTCACGCGCGAACAGGAGCACCTGTGGGAGCCCAAGGGTGCCGCGCAGCTGATGCGGATCAACGGCGGCCTCGATGCCGAAGGCGGTGTCGCGGCCTACGACTTCGAGACCTCCTATCCGTCCAATGGCGCGCCCACGCTGGCGCTGCTGCTGACGCGCACCATCGAGCCGGTGGCCCAGGCCTTCGAGATGGGCGACCGCACTGCGCGCCCGCCCTACGGCTTCGCCAACCTGCGCGTGAAGGTCAACGACATGGCGCCGATCGTGCGCGCCTCGTGGCTGCGCGGCGTTTCGGCGCTGCCGAGCTCGTTCGCGCACGAGTCCTACGTCGACGAACTCGCGACCGCCGCGGGCGTCGACCCGGTCGCATTCCGGCTGCGCCACCTGCACGATCCGCGCGCCGCCGAGCTGGTGCGCGAGACCGCGCAGAAGGCCGGCTGGCGCATGCGCGCCGGCCCGCAGGAAGATGCCGACGGCGATCATCCTTCCAGGCGCGCCGACGCCCGCGTGGGCCCCGGCGGCGACATCCTGTTCGGGCAGGGCTTCGCCTATGCGCGCTACGTGCACAGCAAGTGGCCGGGCTTCGGTGCCGCCTGGTCGGCCTGGGTGGCCGACGTCGAGGTCAACCGCAAGACCGGCGAGGTGCATGTGCGCCGTGTGGTGGTCGGGCATGACGCGGGGCTGATGGTCAACCCGGCCGGCGTCGAGCACCAGATCCACGGCAACGTGGTGCAGACCACCAGCCGCGCGCTCAAGGAGCAGGTCCGCTTCGCGCCGCAGGGCGCGCCGGATGCGGCGCTGCTGCCCGGCGTGCCACCCTCGGGTGTGGTCGCCAGCCGCGAGTGGGGCAGCTACCCGATCATCAATTTCCGCGAAGTGCCGGTGATCGAGGTGATGCACCTGCAGCGCCCGGGCGAGCCGCCGCTGGGCGCGGGCGAGTCGTCCTCGGTGCCGGGCACCGCGGCGATCGCCAATGCGATCTTCGATGCCACCGGGGTGCGCTTCCGGGCGCCGCCGTTCACGCCCGAGGTGGTGCGCGCGGCGCTGAATCCGCTGCCGGCGCCCGCCGGTCCGGAAGACGCCGCCGCGGCACGGCGAGCGCTGCCGGCCTCCGCGCCATGGCCGACGCGACGCGGCCTCTGGGCCGGCGCCGGGGCATTGGTCGTCGGCGCCATCGGCGTGGTCGCGGGCCTGCTGGGCTGGCGCTCGGCCATCGCGCCGGTCAGCTTCAGCGCGCCGGCCTACAGCGAGGCCACGATCGAGCGCGGCCGCACGCTGGCCGCGCTCGGCGACTGCGCGGTCTGCCACACGGCGCCGGGCGGCCCGCCCAACGCCGGCGGCCGCGCGATGGAGACGCCCTTCGGCACCCTCCACACCACCAACCTCACGCCCGATGCCGACACCGGCCTCGGCCGCTGGTCCTTCACGGCCTTCCAGCGCGCGATGCGCGAGGGGATCTCGCGCGACGGCCGCCACCTGTACCCGGCCTTCCCGTACACCGCCTTCGCCAAGACCAACGACGACGACCTGCAGGCGCTGTATGCCTACTTCATGTCGCTGCCGCCGGTGCGGGCCGAGACCCCACCGGCCGAGCTCAGGTTCCCGTTCGGCCTGCGTCCGTTGATGGCCGGCTGGAACGCGCTGTTCCACGACCCCGCGCCCTACCAGCCGGTGGCGACGCAGAGCGCCGAGTGGAACCGCGGCGCCTACCTGGTCAACGGGCTCGGCCACTGCGGTGCCTGCCACACGCCGCGCAACGCCCTGGGCGCGGAGCAGGGCGGCCGCGCCTTCCTGTCGGGCGCGATGATCGACGGCTGGGAGGCGCCGGCGCTGACCGCGCTGTCGACCTCGGCCGTGCCCTGGACCGCCGACGCGCTCTACGGCTACCTGCGCCACGGCCATGCAACGCAGCACGGCACCGCCGGCGGCCCGATGGCCGAGGTGGTGCGCGAACTCGCGGCGGTGCCGGACGCCGACATCCGCGCGATGGCCAGCTATCTCGCGTCCTTCAACCCTGCCACGCCACAAGAGGTGGCAGAGGCGCAGACGCAGCGCGTGGTCGCCACGGCGGCGGCGCAGCAGGGCCGCCTGCTCGGCCCGGCGCAGCGCATGTTCGACAGCGCCTGCGCCGCCTGCCACCACGACGGCGACGGCCCGACCCTGCTCGGCGTCAACACGCCGCTGGCGCTCAACAGCAAGCTCACGAGCGCGCGGCCCGACAACCTGCTGCGCACCATCCTCGACGGCGTGCGCGAGCCGGCCTCGCGCGACATCGGCTTCATGCCGGCTTTCCGCGAGGCGCTCGACGACGCCCAGATCGCCGAGCTGGCCGGCTACATGCGGGCCCGCTTCGCGCCGCAGGAGCCGGCGTGGAAGGACCTGCCGGGGACCGTGGCGCGGCTGCGGGCCGCGGGGCCGAACGCCAACCCGCGCTGACCTGACCCCCACGCTCCCCCACTGCGTGTGGGTCGCTGCCCCCCGAGGGGGCCGCAGGCCGCCTTGGGGCGGCCCGGCGCCGGCCTGGCTGACCCCCACGCTCCCTCACTTCGTGTGATCGCTGCCCCCCGAGGGGGCCGCAGGCCGCCTTGGGGCGGCCCGGCGCCGGCCTGAGTCCCGTACGATCTGGGGCGGAGAGGCCGAATCACCGACCCATCCCTGGAGACCTTTCGCATGACTTCGATCCTTTCGCCCGCCCAGTCCCTGCCTCGCGATGCCGAGCGCGCCACCCTGGTCGGGCGCCTCTGGCAGCCCGACATCGGACCGGTGCTGGTCGCGGTGCACGAGGGCGGCCTGCACGATCTCTCGCGCATTGCCGCCACCGCCAGCCAGCTGCTGGAGCTCGACGACCCCGTCGGCGCGGTGCGCGAGGCCCTGCGCGACGAGCGCACGCCGCGTGTCGCGTCGCTCGAACGGGCGCTCGCCAACAGCGACGAGACCCGCCGCGACCCGCAGCATCCGTGGCTGCTCGCGCCCTGCGACCTGCAGGCCGTGAAGGCCAGCGGCGTGACCTTCATCGCCAGCCTGCTGGAGCGCGTGATCGAGGAGCAGTCGCGCGGCGATGCCTCCAAGGCCGAGTCGATCCGCGCCGCGCTCGGTGGCGTGCTGGGCGACAACCTGGCCGGCATCGTGCCGGGCTCGCCGCAGGCCGCCAAGGTCAAGGACGTGCTGATTGCGCAGGGCGCCTGGTCGCAGTACCTCGAGGTCGGCATCGGGCCCGACGCCGAGATCTTCACCAAGGCGCCTGTGCTGGCCGCCGTGGGCACCGGCGCCGATGTCGGCATCCATTCGGGCTCGGTCTGGAACAACCCCGAGCCCGAGGTCGTGCTGGCGGTCGACAGCCGCGGCCGCACGCTCGGCGCCGCGCTTGGCAACGACGTCAACCTGCGCGACTTCGAGGGCCGCAGTGCGCTGCTGCTCGGCAAGGCCAAGGACAACAACGCGTCCTGCGCCATCGGCCCCTTCATCCGCCTGTTCGACGATCACTTCGGCATCGAGGACGTGCGCCGCATCACGGTGGCGCTGCGGGTGGTCGGCTCCGAGGGCTTCACGCTCGACGGCGCCAGCTCGCTGGCGAAGATCAGCCGCGACCCGCTCGACCTGGTGGCGCAGGCGATCGGCCCGCACCATGCCTACCCGGACGGCCTGATGCTGTTCCTCGGCACCATGTTCGCGCCGACGCAGGACCGCCACGGCCCGGGCCAGGGCTTCACCCATGTGGTCGGCGACCAGGTGACGATCTCGGCGCCCGAACTCGGCGCGCTGCACAACCGCGTGGTGCATGCCGACCAGGCGCCGCGCTGGACCTTCGGCATCGGCGCGCTGATGCGCAACCTCGCAGGCCGCGGGATCATTTGACTCGCCCCCAGTAGTCGCCTCGAGTCGCTGCCAGAGGCAGCGGCTCTTCGAAGCCGTCCAAGCCTGCGCAGGCAGGCTTGGAGCCGCGGCTCCTCAGCCCCCACACCAGCGGCCCGGCGAAGCCGGTTCCGCGGTGTTTCACG
>NZ_JBFUCJ010000097.1:0-28615 GCF_056405295.1 Variovorax sp. P1_H2
CCTGAGACCTTGCGGGACAGACCAAGAAATGCGCAGCAGTTCTTGCTCTGTCCTCAACCGACTGAAACCCTTGCTGGCCCGTTTGCGGCCCAGGCCCTCTGCCGGGCGGCAGCGGCCTGTCCGCTGTCTCCCGCAGCCACTTCGATGCTGACCTTCAGAGGGCCGGGGACACGGAACTCCTCCGCATCGCCATCGAGCCTGCCGAGGACATGAAAGCCGCCTCTGATCTTCTGGCCGTCGTGGCGATGGAAGATCGCGAGGTCGGGGCCGGGCGTCCAGCAGATCATGTCGCCGACCTCATAGGCCCGAGTCTGCGTGCCCCGGCCCGAGATGGCGCGGGGCAGCGGACCGAACTTCTCTCTGTTGAAGAGATCGTGCATCGTGATCGTGAGCGGCAGCATGGCAGTGAATTCCCGCGCCGCCTCGTTGTCAGCCAAGGTCGCCGGAATCACCTTGCCATTCAGTTTCAGATGGATTTTCATGATTGACCTCTAGCGTGGAGCCCATCGAAAGGGCGAACGCCCTCCACGGGATGCCGACCATCGGCATCGCCGATGTGGCGATCGGATTGGAAAATCGGCCGCTGCCGACGGCAGCGCTGCGCTCGTCCGGTCAGGCGCTCTTGCGGCCCAGTTGAAGTTCGCGCAGGCGCTTGACGTCGCGCGCCGGCGGCAAACCGAAGAAGCGGCTGTACTCGCGGTTGAACTGCGACTGGCTCTCGTAGCCCACGCGGTGCCCCGCCGTGGCGGCATCCACGTGTTCGCTGATCATGATGCGCCGCGACTCCTGCAGCCGCAGCTGCTTCTGGAACTGCAGCGGACTCATCGCCGTGACGGCCTTGAAGTGCTGGTGCAGCGACGACACGCTCATGTGAACTTCGTCCGCCAGGTCTTCGACCCGAAGCGGTTCCTGGAACCGCTGCGAAAGCATGCTGATGGCATGCGCGATGCGCTGGCTGTGGCTGTCGACCACGGCCATCTGGGCCAACCGCCAGCCGTCGGGCGACCTCAGCAGGCGGTACAGGATCTCGCGGGTAATCAGCGGCGCCAGTGCCGGCACGTCTTCGGGCGAATCCAGCAGCTTGAGCATTCGCAGCACCGGATCCAGCAACGTGGTCGACAGCTCGCCGGTGAAGATGCCGCGTTGCGACGCCCGCGTCGGGAAGGTCTCGCCGAGCTGAAGCTCCAGGGCGAGGGCCGCGATGTCCTTGACGTCGAAGCTCAACCGCAGTCCGAGGTAGGGTGCGTCGGGCGATGCGTCGACCACCTGGCCCGACACGGGGAGGTTCTGCGCCACCACCAGGTACTGGCTGCTGTCGTAGATGTAGACCTCTTCGGCGAGCAGCACCCGCTTGCTGCCTTGCGCCAGCACGCAGAAAGCGGGTTCGTGCATCGCGTGAACCGGATGCTGCATCTGCGACGCCCGGGCCAGCGTGAGGCGCGGTATCGCCGTCTCGTGCGCGCCGTCGGTGCCGGTGACGCGGTCGATGATCGCGGCGAGCTCGGCCCTCATCACGGTGGTCTGCAGCTGATCGACGGGACGATCGCTGCGCAGTGCGTGGGGGGTGGATGTCTGCATGGCCTGAAGCTTATGCATCCCGCCGCGATTTGTCTCGGCTCTCTTCAAGCCGCCGGAGGATCGTGCAAACATCGTCAACGATCCAGCAAGGGTGGGTTCGCATTGCGTGCCGGGCGCCTTCCCAGAAACAACAAAGCCCGCACGAATGCGGGCTTTGTTCGGGGAACGCGAGCGGCTGCAAGAGCCGCTCCAGGCTCAGCGCGTCGGCTTGAAGCCGCGCGGCTTCTGCGCGTCACGCGGCACGAAGACCTTGCCGCCGCCAGCATGGCCGCGCGGCGCGAAGCCATCGCCGCGACCGGCGCCGCCGCCGAAACCACCGCGCGGGGCATTGTCGAAGCCGCCGCGGGGGGCGCTGTCGCCCCAGCCCGGCTTGCGGCCGTAGCCACCGCCACCTTCATCGCGGCCACCGCCGAAACCGGCATTGCCCGCATTCTGGAAGCCGCGCGGCGCACCGGCGCCCGGGCCGCGTGCATTGCGGTCGTTGAAGCCGCTGGCGCCGGCGTAGCTGCTGCCGCCGCCACCGAAGCCACCGGCGTTGCCGCCGCGATGGCCACCGCCGCCACCGAACTTGCGGTCGCGCGAATGGTTGTCACGGCTGTCGCGGCCACGGCCACCGAAGTCGCCTTGCGGACGCGATTGCGGCGCACGCTGCTGCGGCTCGAGGCCGGGGATCACCTCGGACTTGAACTGCTGGCGGGTGTAGCCCTCGATGTCGAAGATCCGGCGGCGGTCACGCTGCTCGGCGAAGGTGATCGCCAGGCCGTCGCGGCCGGCACGGCCGGTACGGCCGATGCGGTGGGTGTAGTCCTCGGCCTTCATCGGCAGGCCGAAGTTGAACACGTGCGTGATGGTCGGCACGTCGATGCCGCGCGCGGCCACGTCGGTCGCCACCAGGATCTGCACCTGGCCCTGGCGCAGCGCCATCAGGCGGCGGTTGCGCAGGCCCTGGCTCAGCGCGCCGTGCAGCGCCACGGCGCTGAAGCCGTCTTGCTGCAGGTCGTTGGCGAGGCCGTCGCATTCGACTTGCGTGCTGGCGAACACGATCGCCTGGTTGATGGTCGTGTCGCGCAGCCAGTGGTCGAGCAACTTGCGCTTGTGCTGCATGTTGTCGGCCCAGAACAGGCTCTGCTTGATGTTGACGTGCTTTTCCTGCGGGCTGTCGATGGTCACGCGCTGCGGCTCGCGCATCACGCGCTGGGCCAGCTGCTGGATGCGCGGCGCGAAGGTGGCGCTGAACATCATGGTCTGCTGGCGTTCGATCGTCAGCTGGTTGACTTCGGCCAGGTCGTCCGAGAAGCCGAGGTCGAGCATGCGGTCGGCTTCGTCGACCACCAGGAACTTGACCTGGTCGAGCTTGATCTGCATCGAGCGCTGCAGGTCGAGCAGGCGGCCCGGCGTGGCGACCACGAGGTCGGCGTTCTGCAGCTTGGCGATCTGCAGCTGGTAGGGCATGCCGCCCACCACGTTGGCGATGCGCAGGCCGCGGCAATGCTTGACCAGGTCGATGGCGTCGTGCGCCACCTGCTGGGCGAGCTCGCGCGTCGGGCACAGGATCAGCGCACCGGGCGTGGCAGCCTTGAAATGGCGCGAATTGGTCGGGTCCTTGCGCTTCGGCTTCTTCGGCGGCGCTTCGCCGCGCGCGGCGGCTTCGGCGGCCAGGCGCTGGAACTCGGCCTTGGCGGCAGCCTCGGCCTCGGCCTGGCGCTGCAACAGCGTGTGCAGCACGGGCAGCAGGAAGGCGGCGGTCTTGCCGCTGCCGGTCTGGCTCGACACCATCAGGTCGACGAAGCGGGTGGCGCCGTCGGCACCGCCGCTGGCGGTCATGGCGCGCGGGATCACCTGCTCCTGGACGGTGGTCGGCTGGGTGAAGCCCAGGTCTTCCACGGCGGCGATCAGCTCGGGCGCCAGGCCCAGCTTGATGAAGCCGTTGGGCAGCTTCGGCTCGGCGGCGGTCTCGATGGCGTCGAGGGCCTCGAGCTCGGGGGCATCGTTGGCAATGGAAAGCGACTCGCTGGTCACGGCGGCAACAGCGAAATCATCGGATTGCACAGGCGCGAACTCGCCCTGCGCTTCAAAAGCGTCGGTCATTGATTCAATCTCAAACGCGAGCGCTGCCGAAGGCGGCGCCCCGTCGGGTGGTGAAAACATCAACCATCCAACGACGTTCAGCCGTCGACTCTCGTCGGGGCTGCGGCCCGTAGTTCAGTTACTCGGGCGCGATGTGCAAGATAGGGAGATGCAAGGAAACGCTGAAAGCTCTTCAGCGAAGCCAACGATTATCGCATGAACTCGGGTTTTTACCTAATCTTCAATCCTGAAGCTTCAGAAAGGTCTCCCGGTAATGCACGAGTTCATCGATCGACTCGTTCACGTCGGCCAGCGCCGTGTGGGCCTGCTGCTTCTTGAAGCTGTTGTAGGCCGCCGGCTTCCAGCGCTTGGCGAGCTCCTTCAGCGTGCTCACGTCGAGGTTCCGGTAGTGGAAGTAGGCCTCCAGCTTGGGCATGTACTTGACCAGGAAGCGGCGGTCCTGGCCGATCGTGTTGCCGCACATCGGCGAGCCGTTCTTCGGGATGTAGCGCGAGATGAACTGGATCAGCTCTTTTTCGGCCTCGGCTTCGTCGACGGTGGAAGCCTTGACCTTGTCGATCAGACCGCTGCGGCCATGGGTGCCCTTGTTCCAGGCGTCCATGGCGTCGAGCAGCTCGTCGCTCTGGTGGATCACCAGCACCGGCCCCTCGATCCGCGGCGTCAGGTCGGGCCCGGTGACGACCACCGCGATTTCCAGCAGGCGCTCTTTCTCGGGGTCCAGGCCGCTCATTTCGCAATCGAGCCAGACGAGGTTCTGGTCGCTCTTCTTGAGCGTGGCGGGCGCGGTCGGTTCGGTGGTTTCTGGCATCGGGCGATTGTCGTCGATGGCCCCGGCCCCGCCCTCGCGCCGGACGCCCCTGATGCCAGCAGGCCGACCGGACGCCGGGCGCCTGGGCCCGGAAAGGCGCGGGCTAAACTCGCCGGCATGTCCAGCCCCCTGCCCGCCTCCTTCATCCTCACGATGGCCTTCGCGCTCGCGCTGGTCGCGGGCCTGGCCATGAAGTTCTGGCTCGCCAGCCGCCAGGTGCGCCATGTGGCGCGCCACCGCAACGCCGTGCCGCCCGCCTTCCAGCAGGCCATCACGCTGGCCGCGCACCAGAAGGCGGCCGACTACACCGTCGCCAAGACCCGCTTCGGCCTGATCGAGATGGCCTGGGGCGCCGCGGTGCTGCTGGCCTGGACCCTGTTCGGCGGCCTCGACCTGCTGAACCGGCTGCTGCTCGACGCCCTGGGTGGCGGCATGTGGCAGCAGCTGGCGCTGCTGGCCGCCTTCGCGCTGATCGGCGGCCTGGCCGAGCTGCCTTTCACGCTGTGGCAGACCTTCAGGCTCGAAGAGCGCTTCGGCTTCAACAAGATGACCTGGCGGCTGTGGCTCACGGACGCGGCCAAGGGCCTGTTGCTCGGTGCGCTGATCGGCCTGCCGATCGCGGCGCTGATCCTCTGGCTCATGGGCGCCGCCGGCAAGCTCTGGTGGCTCTGGGCCTGGGGCGCCTGGATGGGCTTCAACCTGCTGCTGATGCTGGTCTATCCCACCTTCATCGCGCCGATCTTCAACAAGTTCAAGCCGCTCGAAGATGCCGCGCTCAAGGAGCGCGTCAATGCGCTGATGCAGCGCTGCGGCTTCGCGGCCAAGGGCCTGTTCGTGATGGACGGCAGCACCCGCAGCGCGCATGCCAACGCCTATTTCACGGGCTTCGGCGCCAGCAAGCGGGTGGTCTTCTACGACACGCTGCTGCGTCAACTGAATGCCGGCGAGGTCGAGGCCGTGCTGGCGCACGAGCTGGGCCACTTCCGCCACAAGCACGTGATGAAGCGCATGGCGGCCATGTTCGCCTTGAGCCTGGCCGGCTTCGCGCTGCTGGGCTGGCTGTCGGCCCACACCTGGTTCTACACCGGCCTGGGCGTGCAGCCCAACCTGGCGGCGCCGAACGACGCTCTGGCGATCCTGCTCTTCATGCTGGCGCTGCCGGTGTTCGGCTTCTTTGTCGCGCCGCTGCCGGTGCTGGTCTCGCGCAGGCACGAGTTCGAGGCCGATGCCTATGCGATCGCGCAGACCAGCGGCGCCGACCTCTCTGCTGCCCTGCTCAAGCTCTATCAGGACAACGCGTCGACCTTGACGCCCGACCCGCTCTTCGTGAAGTTCTACTATTCGCATCCGCCGGCCTCCGAGCGCCTCGCGCGCATGACCTCGGCCTGACCTGAAACACGACCATGAACAGCATGCTGAAGATCAAGGACTGGAAGACCGAGGCCCGCCGGGCGCTGAGCGCCACCGAGATCGTGGCCGGCCTGGCCCGCCTCGAGGGCTGGAAGCTCACGGGCGACGGCAAGGACGTCGCGATCGAGAAGAGCTTCGGCTTCGCCAACTACTTCGAGACCCTCGCCTTCGTCAACGCGTTGGCGCTGGTGGCGCACCGCCAGGACCACCATCCGGACCTTTCGGTGCACTACAACCGCTGCGTGGTGCGCTTCAACACGCACGACGTCGGCGGACTCACGGCGACCGACTTCGAGTGCGCGGCGCAGGCCGACGCGCTGCTTTCTTGAGCCGCCCGATGGACCGCCGCCTTGGCTAAGCAACAGCGCGGCGGCAGTGCCGGCGCTGCCTTGCGCGATGGGCTGGTGGTCGCCAGCTACGGTCGCCACTGCCTGGTCGAGACACCCGAAGGCGAACGCCTGATCTGCCATCCTCGCGGCAAGAAGAGCCAGGCCCTGGTCGGCGACCGCGTGCAGTGGCAGGCCAGCGAGGACGAGGGCACGATCGAGAAGGTGCTGCCGCGCAAGAACCTGTTCTACCGCCAGGACGAGATCCGCACCAAGTCCTTTGCCGCCAACCTCGACCAGGTGCTGATCCTGATCGCGGCCGAGCCCGAGTTCTCCGAGACCCAGCTGACCCGCGCGCTGATCGCTGCCGGTGCGGAGCGGATCACGCCGGTCATCGCGCTCAACAAGAGCGACCTGGCGGTCCCCTTCGAACGGGCCTCACAGCGGCTCGATCCCTACCGCCGAATGGGCTATCGCGTGCTGCCGATGTCGCTCAGGGCCGACGGCGGGGCGGGCCATGCCGAGCTGACCGAACTGCTCGCGGACAAGGTCACGCTGGTGCTGGGCCCTTCCGGCGCCGGCAAGAGCACGCTGATCAACCTGCTGGTGCCGGGCGCCAGCGCCCTGACCGGCGAGATCTCGCAGGCCCTGAACTCGGGCAAGCACACCACCACCAGCACCACCTGGTACTGGGTCGATGCGGCGCGCACGACCGCGCTGATCGACTCGCCGGGCTTCCAGGAATTCGGGCTGCACCACATCGAGCCGATGCAACTCGCGCAGCTGATGCCCGACATCGCCGGGCAGGCGACCGACTGCAAGTTCTACAACTGTACGCACCTGCACGAACCCGGCTGTGGCGTCATCGCGCAGGTCGAGTCGCCGACGCACCAAGGCGCGATCAGCGCCTCGCGCTACCGGATCTACGGCGAGCTGTTCGCCGAACTGAGCCAAACCCGATACTGATCGCTACCGGGATTCGTCGAGGATCTCGCCGAGCGCATCGACCAGCGCTCCGCACTGCTCGCGCGTGCCGACGCTGATGCGCAAAAACTGCGCGATGCGCGGCTGGGCGAAATGGCGCACCAGCACGGCACGGGAACGCAGTGCCGCCGCGAGAGACGCCGCGTCGTGCGCCGGGTGGYGCACGAACAGGAAGTTGGCTTGAGAGGGCAGCACTTCGAAGCCGAGGTCCTCGAGCTGCAGCGCCAGGCCTTCGCGGGTGTCGACCACGGCGTCGCGGGTCTTTGCGAACCAGGCCTCGTCCTCGAGCGCGGCCACGGCGCCGGCGCTCGCGAGCCGGTCGATCGGATAGGAGTTGAAACTGTTCTTGACCCGCCGCAGGCCGTCGATCAGCGGCGCCTGGCCGCAGGCGAAGCCGACGCGCAGTCCGGCCAGCGAGCGCGACTTCGACAGCGTCTGCACCACCAGCAGGTTCGGATGGCGGGCGATCAGCGGCAAGGCGCTCTGGCCGCCGAAATCGACGTACGCCTCGTCGACCAGCACGACCCGATCGGGGCAGGCCATGAGCAGCTTCTCGATCTGCGCCAGCGGCAGGCCGACGCCGGTCGGCGCATTCGGATTGGCGACCACGATGCCGCCGCAGCCCGCCGACGCCCGCGCCGCGAGCGCGTCGGCATCGATGTGCAGCGCGGCGTCGACCGGCTGCAGCGCGCAGGCAATGCCATAGAGCTGCGCGTAGACGCGGTAGAAGCTGTAAGTGATGTCCGGCAGCAGCAGCGGCGCGTCCTGCTGGAAGAAGGCGAAGAAAGCGTGCGCCAGCACTTCGTCCGAGCCGTTGCCGACGAACACCTGCCGGCTGTCGAGGCCATGGCGCACCGCGATCGCCTCGCGCAGCACGGTCGATTCGGGGTCCGGATAGAGTTCCAGCCCAGCCTCCGCCGCGCGCTGAATGGCATCGATCGCCCGCGGCGACGGCGGGTACGGGTTCTCGTTGGTGTTGAGCTTGACCAGCTTGGCGATCCGCGGCTGCTCGCCCGGCACATAAGGTTCGAGCGCCGCGATGCGGGGGCTCCAGAAGGCCGGGGTCATCCGAGCAGCCGGGCCAGCGTCAGCAGCGCCAGCAGCACCATCCACATCACGACCGAGCGCCAGACCAGGCCGACGACGCTGCGCAGGTGGGCAGGCTCGGGCTCGCGGCCCGGGGTGCTGCCGCCATCGGGCGCCGGCCCGCCGGCGAAGGAGTCCCCGGCCTGGGCGCGCGACAACGGATCGTTGAGCGGCACCGCGCTCAGGGTGCCGCCGCCGAGGCTGACGTTGACCGCCCCCGAGGTGGCCGCGAGGATCACGCCGTCGTTGGCGTTGGGGAAGCGGCGGGCGTCGTTGCGCCAGCAGTCGATCGCCTCCTCGAAGCTGCCGACGACCGCGAAGCCCAGCGCCGTGATGCGGGCGGGCAGCCAGTCGATCAGCCCCCAGGCCTTTGCCGCGGCCTGCTGCACCCAGATGCTGGACGGCTGCATCGAGGCCCCGTTCTTGTGGGCCCAGTAGCGCGAGACGAACTCGCTCATGCGATAGAAGACCGCGCCGGCCGGGCCGAGGCCGATGGCCGCGAGAATCGAGAACCAGGCCAGCACGCCGAACACGTGCCGGTGCGCCGCGATCACCGAGTGTTCGATCACGTGGCGCACGATCTCGCTGCGCGGCAGGTCGGCGGCGTCGACCTGCTGCCAGTGGGCGAGCAGCGAGCGCGCCAGCGGCTCGTCGCCTTCGTCGAGCGCATCGCGGATGCCGGTGAAGTGATGGCTGAATTGGCGGAAGCCCAGCGTGACGTAGAGCAGCGCAATGCTCCAGAGCACGGCGAAGGGCAGGCCCAGCGTGAGGACCAGCGCCCAGTGGACCGCCAGGGCCAGCAGCGTCGGCACGCCCACCGCAAGGCTCCACGCGACCCATCCGTGGTGCGGCTTGCCGGCGTCGAAGTTGCGGCTGGTCCAGCGCGTCCACGCCAGCACGCCGCCGTAGACGGGGTTGTGGTAGGCCAGCGGACGCACCTGCTCGATCAGCAACGCGCAGAGGATCGCAAAGAAGCTCATCAAAGGATTCTAGAACCCTCCGGAGACCGGCCCGCGAGGGCGCGCTCAGGCGCTCAGGAACCGGTACAGGTTGCGCAGCATGCCTGCGGTCGCGCCCCATACGAAGCGCTCGTCCGGCCCGTCCTGGTAGGGCATCGACAGCCACTCGCGCGACATCATGTCGTCGCCGACCAGGACGTGGCGGCGATGATTGGCGGGGTTCATCAGGAAGGCGAACGGCACCTCGAAGGCTTCCTCGACCTCGAAGGGATTGAGGTTCAACTCGAAATCCGGCCGCACCAGAGCGACCACCGGCGTCACGATGAAGGAGGTGACCGTGGTGTAGGTCGGCAGGCTGCCGAGGATCTCGATGTAGTCCGCCGACAGGCCGACTTCCTCCCAGGCCTCGCGCAGCGCGGCGGCGGCGATGTTGGCGTCCTCGGGGTCGACCCGCCCGCCGGGGAAGGCCACCTGCCCCGAATGGTTCTTCAGGTGCGAGCTGCGTTCGGTCAGCAGCACCGTCGGCTCGTCGCGCATCACGATCGGCACCAGCACCGCGGCCTGCGCCGGCGCGCGGTCGAACAAGCGCGGCTCGCGGCGCAGTTCGGGCGTCCAGTCCGGCGGCGTGGCGAAGCGCTCGCGCAGGGCCCTGGCGCCCAGCCGCGCCGGGTCGACCGCGGGCAGGCCGCTGTCGACACCGATCGCGGGCACCTCTCGCGGGTCGAAAGACTGCAAGGCCGGCGGAACGACGGCGTTGATGACTTCGACGGGAGAGGCGCGCATGGCCGGCGGTGGAGTGGTCAATGAAGGAGCTCGACGAGTAAAACGCAAAAGGCCCGCATGTTCGGCGCGGGACACGCAACAAAGTCACGAACAGGGCGCCGTCTTGCGGCACCAATGCAAAAAGCCGCCCGGAGCGGCGGCTTTCTGCACGGCAAGGGCTCGCTGCTTACTGCGCAGCCGCTGCGGACGGGGCCTTGCCCGGCAGCTTTTCCTTGATGCGTGCCGAACGGCCGCTGCGCTCGCGCAGGTAGTACAGCTTGGCGCGGCGGACATCGCCGCGGCGCTTGACTTCGATCTTGGCGATCAGCGGGCTGTAGGTCTGGAAGGTGCGTTCCACGCCTTCGCCGCTGGAGATCTTGCGCACGATGAAGCCGCTGTTGAGGCCGCGATTGCGCTTGGCGATCACGACGCCTTCGTAGGCCTGCAGACGCTTGCGGGTGCCTTCGACGACGTTCACGCTGACGATGACCGTGTCACCGGGCATGAAATCGGGAATCTGTTTGTTGAGCCGGGCGATTTCTTCCWGCTCGAGAGTCTGGATGAGGTTCATTTTTTCCTGTGTTCGATCATGTCCGCGCTACACAAAAGGCGCCGTTCGAGTCCAGTTGAATTGAAACCACTGGGCTCGGCGCGGCCGGGCAGAGGATCGGGGAGCCAAAGATTATAGCTTTCTTTTGAGCGTCTTTTCGTCGAGGGCGCTGAGCCGGCCAGCGCGCCTGGCCGCCTCGATCAGATCCGGCCGCTTGTCGCGGGTGATCGCGAGCCGCTGATCGCGGCGCCAGCGCTCGATCTGCAGATGGTGGCCCGACAGCAGCGGCGCCGGCACGCCTTCGCCGCGCCACTGCTCCGGCCGCGTGTAGTGCGGGCAGTCGAGCAAGCCGTCGAGCGCCGGATTGAAGCTGTCCTGCACATGGCTGGCCTCGTCGCCGAGCACGCCGGGCTGCAGCCGTGCCACCGCATCCAGCAGCGCCATCGCCGGGATCTCGCCGCCCGAGAGCACGAAGTCGCCCAGGCTCAACTGGTGCGTGACGCGGGCATCGATGAAGCGCTGGTCGATGCCCTCGTAGCGGCCGCAGACGAGTACCGCGCCCTCGCCGCCCGCCCATTGCTCGACCACCTCGTGGCGCAGGCTCTCTCCGATCGGCGAGAACAGCAGCACCGGCGCCGGCGCGCCGCGGGCGGCCAGCGCGGCATCGAGGCAGGCCGCAAGCGGCTCGGCCATCATGACCATGCCGGGGCCGCCGCCGAAGGGCCGGTCGTCGACGCGCCGGTAGTTGCCTTCGGCGAAGTCGCGCGGATTCCACAGCACCACCTCGACCTGCTTCGATTCGTAGGCGCGGCGGGTCACGCCGCTCGCGAGGAAGGGCGCGAACAGCTCCGGAAAAAGGGTGATGACGTCGAAGCGCATGGCGGCACCGAGGCCCGGCCTGGACGGCTCAGTAGTCGGGCTGCCAGTCGACCGTGATCAGTCGACCCGCGAGGTCGACGCTGTCGACGAAGGCCGCGACGAAAGGCACCATGCGCTCGACCGGCTTGCCGTCCTCCTGCGCATCGATCACCAGCGTGGTCTGCGGGCCCGAGGCCAGCAGTTCGCGCACGGTGCCGAGCGCCACGCCCTCGCGGTTGACCACGGCGAGGCCGATCAGGTCGACCCAGTAGTACTCGTCATCGCCGGCGGTCGGGAAGCTCGAGCGCGGAACGAACACGCGCGCACCGCGCAACGCCTCGGCCGCATTGCGGTCGGGCACGTCCTCGGACGAGGCGACGATGCAATCGGAATGTTCCTTGGCTTCGCGGATCGCGAGCCGGAACGCGCGGCCGCCCGCGGCGCCCGGAGGCTGGAGCAACCAACGCTTGGAGGAAAAAAGCGCCTCGGGCTCGGCGCTGTGGGGCAGGACCTTGAACCAGCCCTTGATGCCCCAGGCATCGGCGATGCGCCCGACTTCGATCGCATCCGCCGGCAATTCGGCGGCTTCGAGGGTGGGCAGCATATCGTGCGCGCTCAGACGCCGCCGGGCCGCCCCAAGGCGGCTGCGGCCCCCTCGGGGGGCAGCGAGGACACGACAGTGCCGAGCGTGGGGGCCATGTTCAGGCTGCTGCCTTGGGAGCGGCAGCGGCGGCTTGCTTGATCAGGCGGGTGACCGTGGGCGAGGCTTGGGCGCCGACGCTCTTCCAGTAGCTCAGGCGGTCCTGGGCGATGCGGATGCTTTCCTCGTTTTCCTTGGCGGTCGGGTTGTAGAAACCCAGGCGCTCGATGAAGCGGCCGTCGCGGCGCACGCGCTTGTCGGAAACGACGATGTTGAAGAACGGACGGCCTTTGGAACCGCCGCGGGAGAGTCGAATGACGACCATGATTTATCCTTGGGGTGGTGCAGCAAACCCGAGAAGGCCTGCCCCACAGTGTTCTTCCAGCGTCGAGACACGCGACATGGCCACCCGGCCAGCGCACGCTGAAAAGCCCACGATTATAGCCCGCTCTCCTGATTCTCCAATTTCCGGCCCCGCCGAACTCCCAGAATGATCCAGATCCGCCCCAGCCGCGACGAAGACATCGCCGCCATCACCGCCATCTATGCCCACCACGTGCTGCACGGCACCGGCACCTTCGAGACCGAGGCGCCGAGCGCCGACGACATGGCCGCCCGCCGGGCCGATGTGCTGGCCAAGAACCTGCCTTACCTGGTGGCCGAGCGCGACGGCGAACTGCTCGGATTCGCCTACTGCAACTGGTTCAAGCCGCGCCCCGCCTACCGCTATTCGGCCGAAGATTCGATCTACCTGGCCGACAGCGCCCGCGGCCAGGGCCTCGGCGCCCAGCTGCTGGCGGCGCTGTCGCAGGCCGCCGAAACGGTCGGCGTGCGCAAGTTGATCGCGGTGATCGGCGACTCGGCCAACGCCGGCTCGGTCGGCGTGCATCGCGCCCAGGGCTTCAGCCACGTCGGCGTGCTGAAGGACTGCGGCTGGAAGTTCGGCGAATGGCGCGACGTCGTGCTGATGGAAAAAGTGCTCGGCGAAGGCAGCAGCACCCGCCCCGAATGAAGAACAAGACCCTGGCCGTCTGGCTGGCCTTCCTGGGCGGCCCGCTGGGGCTGCATTGCTTCTACCTGCGCGGCTTCGGAAGCCTGCTGGGCTGGCTGCTGCCGATCCCGACCGCGCTCGGCCTCTACGGCATCGAGCGGGTCCGCCTGTACGGCAGCGACGACGGCCTGAGCTGGGTGCTGATCCCGATGCTGGGCTTCACCATTGCGGGCTGCGCCCTCACCGCCATCGTCTACGGGCTCATGACGCCCGAGAAGTGGAATGCGCGCTACAACGCCGGCCGTTCCGGGGATGCCGCGGCCGGCAACACCGGCTGGCTGACCATCGGCGCGGTGGTGCTGGCGCTGTTCTTCGGCAGCACGATCCTGATGGCCAGCATCGCCTTCAGCTTCCAGCGCTTCTTCGAGCACGAGATCGAGCAAGGCCGAAAAATGTCGCAGTAGGCCCGCGCCGACGCGAGCGCTCGGCGCCAATGCTGTCGCCTGTGCTCAGGAACAAACGAGCGGAGCCCGAGCGCCAGGCACGTTAGTCCGTCGTCACAAAGGACTTTTCCTCGTCGGAAAATTCTGGAAATCTGTCGCTAGGAACAAAGTCACGACTTTGGGTGCTAGCTTTCCAATCCTTCAAAAGGAGAGGATATGCCCGCTACACCCAGCCCGCCGTTACAAGCTCAGTCGCAAATTCACCACGGGACGCCCGAACGACTTCCAGACCGTCCGATCAAGTCCATCTTTCCGCTTGCCACGCTGGGCGCGACGACGKCTCGCGGCGGCACAGTTGCCAGCGCCAGCACCGGCATTTGCATTGAAGGTCACCGAATCGCTTGCGTGGGCGACGTGGTGCGCTACCCGGACGGCTCAGAAAGCAAGATTGTCTCTGGGGCTGGCGTCGCAATGATGTTCGAAGGCAAACCCATTGCCATCGTCTGCAGTGCCACAGACAACGGAGACACCATCGTCAGGAGCTTGCAGGATCAAGGGCAAATTTGGGAGTGCGCGGACGACGTGTCCATTGCCGGCTTTCTTGAGGCTGGCTACAACAGTCACAAAGCCGGTCAGGGTGAATAGATGGGCACGCGGTACTACATCCATGTGGGCGATACCACGACCAGCGCGGGCTTGGTTCTAACGGGACTCGCCACGCATCTCTGGCATGGTCATCAATGCTCGTTCGAGGGTGACCAAGTGTTTTGCCGAACGTGCAAGAGCGTCGGCTTTATACGCTGCATCGGCGACCGTATACCATCGACCGGTCGCCACGGAAGAGAGCAGGCCCTCAGCGATGACTTGTGCATCTGTCGTTGTCCGATTCCGCCTCGGCTTGTGGCGTCGCAAGTCACTTACTCCACCAGCGGCAACTCTGATGGAGGTTCTGTCGACCTCTCCACACTTGCGACCGCGCCATTCCAATATGGACTGCCTCCCACCCGCGAGGCCGACAAATACGATCAGCGTTTTTGCGTCGTGGAGGAGTCGACCGGCGAGCCTATCAAGGAGCGCCGGTACAAGCTGACGTACCGAGGCGGAGAGATGCTGGGGCGCACGGACGGCCATGGCTACACGGAGCGAGTCTCTGGCAATGCGGGTGACTCGATTGAAATCGAAGTGCTGGCGGAGGGCGCATAGTGGCCATTCCTCTGCTGGTGCCAATCGCAACCGGCGTCGCCGCGCTCACACTTAAGAGCGATACGGCACCGGCGACGATCTACGTCAAGCGACCTCGCGGAACGCTCTACTGGGGCGGGGCAGGACTCGACGGGGCCTACATTCAGCCGCAATTGCAAGCACTCATCGCTGCGGGGATCAAGAACGTGAGCGTCGGCCTGAGCAACACGGGCAGCGCTGGACTTCCCGAGTTCGCGAAGACAGCGGGCACACTGATCGACGCATTTCGGGCAGGCGTGCCCATTCGATACGAGGATGATGGGGAGTGGGTCATCACAAAGGGAATGAGCTCCGCCGCCCCTCAGTTCAATCTGATTGGATACTCCTATGGCTCACTGCTTGCCGCGCAAACCGCAAACTTCTACTCGAAGCGCGGCCACGTCGTAGATCATCTCGTGCTGATTGGTTCACCCATCGATGCAGGTTTTCTCGCCAACCTCAGGACAGCACCGCACATCAGGAAAGTCGCCGTGATCGATCTCGGAGACAAGGGCGACCCGCTCTATGCGGGGATGACGCAGATGGAAATTGTGAAAGCCATCCCGACACTGGGTCAGCAGTTCACAAGCGGCAAAGCAGAAGGTCATTTCTACTACGCTCAAATTGTGAAGGACTCGGTGAGCCGTTGGAAGTCCTTGGCGGAAAGGATATTCAGTGAAGGACTTCGATAGCAGGCGGCTTCGGTCTGTCCGCATAGTGAGCATCATGATTGCGGCATCCTCCCTGCCGTTTCTGTGGTCTGTCATCGCCTACCCGATCGATAAGGGTACCGTCTTTGTTGGACCTATCACCGCCTACATGGGGATGTCGGTAGGCCTGTGGCTGCTCTTGAGCACTCTTGGCCTCGGGACCGCGCTATGGACGCACTTCAGAAGCCCGGCGATGCGGCGGCCGTCTTGGTTCGCACTGAGCGCCGCCGAGTGCGCATACATCCTCTCGTTCGGTATCGCCGGCTCTGTCATCAGCTACACGCTGAACGGCTTCTTCATCCTCGACTGGGGTGTGTGGCTGCTTGGCGCGTGCGCGATCGGACTTGTCGTCTCACTTCGCCAGGTCGTGCCCCGGATGGAGGTAGGTCCCAAGTAGCTGGCGATGGCTTCCTCCGCGACCTCAGGCTGCCTCCGGTGATTTCGTTCGGACTTGCATCGCTCCTCTATCGACCTCGAGGCAGGTCTACCGCGGTCCGTCAGAAAACCTGCAATCCGACCCAATAGGCGATCGCCGCAACGAACGCCGACGCGGGGATCGTCAGCACCCAGGCCCAGACGATGTTGCCGGCCACGCCCCAGCGCACCGCGCTGGCGCGCTGCACCGAACCGACGCCGACGATCGCGCCGGTGATGGTGTGGGTAGTCGACACCGGGATGCCCAGCGCGGTGGCCAGGAACAGCGTCAGCGCGCCGCCGGTTTCGGCGCAGAAGCCGCCGACCGGCTTCAGCTTGGTGATCCTCTGCCCCATGGTCTTGACGATGCGCCAGCCGCCGAACATGGTGCCCAGCGCGATCGCGGTATAGCAGCTCACGATGGTCCAGGTCGGCGGCGAGGGGGCGTCGGCGGCGGCGTAGCCGGTGGCGATCAGCAGCATCCAGATGATGCCGATGGTCTTCTGCGCGTCGTTGCCGCCATGGCCCAGGCTGTAGGCGCCGGCCGAGGCCAGCTGCAGCCGCCGGAACCAGCGGTCGACGCGCGACGGCGTCGCCCGCCGAAAGCCCCAGGCGACCACCACCATCATCAGCGAGCCGAGCAGGAAGCCCAGCAGCGGCGAGACGAAGATGAAGGCCACCGTCTTCCAGATGCCGGAAGCCACCAGCGCGCCCGAGCCGGCCTTGGCGATCACCGCGCCGACGATGCCGCCGATCAGCGCGTGCGACGAGCTGCTCGGGATGCCGTAGTACCAGGTGACGAAGTTCCAGCTGATGGCGCCGATCAGGGCGCCGAACACCACGTGGACATCGACCACGTCCGGCTGGGCAATGCCCTTGCCGATGGTCGCCGCCACGCTCAGGTGGAAGACGAAGATCGCGACCAGATTGAAGAACGCCGCGAACACCACCGCCTGTCCGGGCTTGAGCACGCCGGTCGACACCACGGTGGCGATCGAGTTCGCCGCATCGTGGAAGCCGTTCATGAAATCGAAGGCAATGGCCAGCGCGACCAGCACCACCACCACCCAGAGGGCGACCTGAACCGTTGCCATTCGAAAGCCCGCTGAATCAGGAGTTCTCGAGGACGATGCCCTCGATGACGTTGGCGACGTCCTCGCACTTGTCGGTGATGGTCTCGAGCAGCTCGTAGATGGCCTTGAGCTTGATCACCTCGCGGACATCGGGCTCCTCGCGGAACAGCTTGCTCATGGCGCTGCGCATCACGCGGTCGGCATCGGACTCGAGCCGATCGATCTCCTCGCAGGTCTTCAGCGTCGCCTCGGCCGTGGCCGGATCGGCAATCTTCGAGAGGAACTTGACCGCGTCCTTGACCCGCTCGCAGCACTTCACGCTGAGCATGGTGAGGCGGGTGATCTCCTCGGTCATGTGGCGCACGTCGTACAGCGCCATGGTCTCGGCCGAGTCCTGGATCAGGTCGGCGACGTCGTCCATGGTGTTGATCAGCTTGTGGATCTGCTCGCGGTCGATCGGCGTGATGAAGGTCTTGTGGATCAGCCGGTTGACGTCATGCGTGACCCGGTCGGCCGCCCGCTCCGCGTTGTCGACATCGCGGTTGTATTGCTCCCGCAGGTGCAGGTCGTTGTAGTTGGCCACGAGATGCTCGAAGGCGCGCGCGGCTTCGACGATGCGGTCGGCATGCTGATTGAACATCTCGAAAAAATTCCCCTCGCGGGGCAGCAGCTTGCCGAACATGGCGCTCTCCTGGGTTCTGGGCCGTCACGAGCACATGCCCGTGACGCCATCGTGAAAAACCGCGCAAGTGTAATGGGCGGGCTGGCAACGGCTCTCAGAGCCGCTCGATCCGCTGCTCCGCCACCTGTGCGAGTTGAAGGGACGTGACCTGCTCCGGGGCGATTTCCGCCAGCGGCAACAGGACGAAGGCGCGCTCGGCCATCCGCGGATGCGGCAGGCGCAGGCGCGGGGTGTCGAGCACCGCGTCGCCATGGCGCAGCAGGTCGAGATCGAGGGTGCGCGGGGCATTGCGGTAGGGCCGCTCGCGGCCGGCACCCGTTTCGAGGCGCTGCAGTTCGGCCAGCAGCGCGTTCGGGTCGAGCTCGGTCCGGAGTTCCACCACCGCGTTGACGAAGTCGGGGCCGCCGGCATCCACCGGCGCGCTGCGGTACAGGGAGGAACGGGCGCTGACGCGGGTCTGCGGCACCCGATCGAGATCGTCCATGGCCCGAAGCACCGTGTCGCGCGCGTCGCCGAGATTGGCGCCGATCGCGACGAACGCACGGAAAGTCATGCAAGCCCCCCGCCCGGCGCTGCAATCATTCGGCCGCGACGCTGCCCGCCTCGCCGGCACCACCGCTGCGCGGCTTGCGCCGGCGGCGGCGCTTGCGCGGCGCATCGGAGGCCTCGCCGTCCGGCGGCGGGGCGCCATCGGCCTCCTCGCCCGGACCGCTCGCGCGGCGTTCGGAAGGCGCCTGGACCGGCGGCCGCGCGGGCACCCGCTGGCGGGTCTTCTTGTGCTGCTCGTCGCGCACCTGGTCCATCAGGTCCTGGCGGCGAATGTCGTCGGCGGTGCTGAACTCCTGCCACCACTCGGCGATCGCCTCGCCGACCTCGCCGACATCGGCCCTGAGGCGCATGAAGTCGAAGGCGGCGCGGAAGCGCGCCTGCTCGACCAGGCTGTGCGGCGTCGAGCCGCTTCGCTTGTCGAAACGCGGCTGCATCATCCAGATCTCGCGCATGTCGGCGGCCAGCTTGCCGCGGCCCGAGACATCGCCGATGCGGGCGTTGAAGACATCGTCGATCGCATCCTGCAGCGCCGGGAACGGGGCCTGCGGCCGCTGGCCGTGCCGGCCCTCCTGGCGCTGGGCCCAGCCGTCGCGCACGTCGGCCCACAGCACGCAGGCCAGCAGGAAGCTCGGCGCCACCGGCTTGCCCTCGCCGACCCGGCGGTCGGTGTCCTGCAGCGCCGCGTTCACGAAGGGCTGTTCGGCGCGCTCGACCACGACGTCGAGCAGCGGATAGATGCCGGTCGCGAGGCCGAGCTTGCGCAGCTGCGCCACCGTGGCGACCGCGTGGCCGGTCTGCAGCAGCTTGAGCATCTCGTCGAACAGGCGGCTCTGCGGCACGTCGGCCAGCAGCCGGCTCGACTCGATCAGCGGCGCCGCGGTCTTGGGCTCGAGCTTGAAGCCCAGCGCCGCCAGCTTGGCCGAGAAGCGAATCGCGCGAATGATGCGCACCGGATCCTCGCGATAGCGCGTGATCGGGTCGCCGATCATGCGCAGCGTGAGCTTCTTGGCGTCCTTGATGCCGTTGTGATAGTCGACCACGACCTGGCTGGCCGGGTCGTAGTACATCGCGTTGACCGTGAAGTCGCGCCGCGCGGCGTCTTCTTCCTGCGGGCCCCAGACGTTGTCGCGCAGCACCCGGCCGCTGGCGTCCACGGCGTGCTTCATGCCCGCCAGCTCGCCCTTGCTGGTGCGCTCGTTGCCGGCCACCTGCTCGGCGCCGGCGTTGTCCATGTAGGCGCGGAAGGTCGAGACTTCGATCACCTCGTGCTCGCGCCCGCGCCCGTACACCACGTGCACGATGCGAAAGCGCCGGCCGATGATGAAGGCGCGCCGGAACAGGCCCTTGACCTGCTCGGGCGTGGCGTTGGTGGCGACGTCGAAATCCTTCGGCCGCAGGCCCAGCAGCAGGTCGCGCACCGCGCCGCCCACCACGTAGGCCTCGTAACCGGCCTGCTGCAGGGTGGTCACCACGTTCCTCGCGCGCTCGTCGACCAGCGCCGGGTCGATGCCGTGGACCGAGGCGTCCACCTCCTGCCGCTTGCCGAAGCGGGCCTTGCCGCCGGAGCCGGCGGCGCCGGACTTGCCGAGGAGTTTGTCGATGAATTTCTTGATCATTGGAAAGTGGGCTGGGCCCTATTCGTTTTCGAGCATCGACCGGATCAGCGGGATCGTGATCGCGCGCTGGGTCTGCAAGGCATAGCCGTCGAGCTGCGCGAGCAGCTCCATCAGGCTGCCGAGGTCGCGGCTGAAGCGGTGCAGCATGTAGTCGAGCACCTCGTCGGACAGCATCACGCCGCGGTCGTCGGCGGCCTGGCGCAGCACCGCACGGCGTTCCGCCTCGCTCAACACCTGCAAGTGGAACACATGGCCCCAGCCCAGCCGGGTGCGCAGGTCCTCGCGCAGCGGCAGGTCGGCCGGCGGCAGGGCGCCAGCGGCGACCACGCCGCGCTGCAGGCTCTGGGCATTGACGAACCAGTTGAAGGCCGCGTGCTGCTGGACCGCGTTGTAGAGATGGACGTCGTCCAGCAGCACCGCGCCCCAGCGCTCGTCGAACTCGGGCGGGTTGCTGGCCGCCGGGTCGAGCCAGCCGACGCTGGCGCCCTGCTCGCGCAGGGCGCCGCGTACGGCCTCCAGCAGGTGCGTCTTGCCGCTGCCGCCCTCGCCCCAGAGGTAGGTCGGCACCGGCGAATGCAGCGTCGGCGCGCGCGCGTCGCCGACCCACAGTTGCAGGTGCCGCAGCGCCGGCTCGTTCGGCCCGGCAAAGAAGCCCGCCAGCGTCGGGCCGCTGGCGATACCGATGTCGAGCGCGAGCTGCTTCATGCCGAGGCCGCCGGGGGCGGCAGGGAAGGCGCGGACGACGCGAAGAAAGGATTCATGGAGAAATGGCGCAGGACACGAAGTGGCAAGCGGGGGCAGGGTCGATCAGCGCCCTTAAAATCGTGGCGAATTCTATCGGCCCGCCCAGATCGGTTGCCGGCCTCATTGTCCTCCTCCTTCCGCCCTCCCCCTCTTCAGCCCGGCCCGCCCATGAACTCCAACTCCACCACCCCGCTCAGCTACAAGGACGCCGGCGTCGACATCGATGCCGGCGACGCGCTGGTCGACCGCATCAAGCCGCTGGCGAAGAAGACGATGCGTGAGGGCGTTCTCGCCGGCATCGGCGGCTTCGGCGCCCTGTTCGAGGTGCCCAAGCGCTACAAGGAGCCGGTGCTGGTGAGCGGCACCGACGGCGTCGGCACCAAGCTCAAGCTGGCCTTCGAATGGAACATGCACGACACCGTGGGCATCGACCTGGTGGCCATGAGCGTCAACGACGTGCTGGTGCAGGGCGCCGAGCCGCTGTTCTTCCTCGACTACTTCGCCTGCGGCAAGCTCGATGTCGACACCGCCGCGGCGGTGGTCGGCGGCATCGCCCGCGGCTGCGAACTCAGCGGCTGCGCGCTGATCGGCGGCGAGACCGCCGAGATGCCCGGCATGTACCCGGCCGGCGAATACGACCTGGCCGGCTTCGCGGTCGGCGCGGTCGAGAAGTCGAAGATCCTGACCGGCAAGGACGTGAAGCCCGGCGACGTGGTGCTCGGCCTGGCCTCGTCCGGCGTCCATTCCAACGGCTTCAGCCTGGTGCGCAAGGTGATCGAGCGCGCTGTCGACGCCCTGCCCGCGGCCCTGGACGGTCAGCCCTTCCGCCAGGCCGTGATGGCGCCGACCCGGCTCTACGTCAAGCCGGTGCTGGCGGCCCTGGCCCAGCACCCGATCAAGGCGCTGGCCCACATCACCGGCGGCGGCCTGCTCGAGAACATCCCGCGCGTGCTGCCCGAGGGCACTGCGGCCCACCTGAAGAAGGGCAGCTGGCCGCAGACCGAGCTCTTCGCCTGGCTGCAGAAGGTGGCCGGCATCGACGACATCGAAATGAACCGGACCTTCAACAACGGCATCGGCATGGTGGTGGTGGTCGATGCCGCCGAAGCCGCCGCCTGCGCGGCCACGCTGCAGGCCGCCGGCGAGACCGTGTACTCCATCGGCGTGATCGCCGAGCGCGGCACCGGCGCCGCCGTGGTCGTCGCCTGAAGCGCCCCCGCCGCGTGAGCGACACCACCGCCGCTTCGTCGCGCTACGTGGTCACGGCGAGCTACCTGCTCATCGCCGGAGGCTTGCTGCTGATCATGTGGCACGGGCTGCTGCCGGGCCTGCTGTGCGTGTGCATCGGCTTCCTCGGCACGCGCTGGCTGGCGGGCGCGCTCGATCTCGGCCTGCGGCAGCGCCTCAAGATCAGCGCCAACGATCCGGCCTGGCGCGCGGCACCGACGCTGCCGCGGGTGGCGGCGGCGACGCTGGTGATGCTGGCGCCGATCGGCCTTTTGATCCTGGGCTTCGCCGAGGCGCGCGATTTCGTTCTCAACGCCCCCGACCAGTACAAGGAACTGCTCGACTACATCGCGCGCACCGTGCTCGAACTGCGGCTCAAGCTGCCGCGCGACATCGGCGCCTACCTGCCCGAGGGCTCGGCCGAGGTGCAGCGCGTCGTCGCCGGCTACCTGCGCGGGCAGGCGGGTTCGCTGGCACTCACCGGCAGGGCCTGGCTCGGCGGCCTGCTGTTCGCCTATGTCGGCCTGATCGTCGGGTCCCTGGCCGCGGTGGCCATCCGGCCGCCCTCGCACCGGCCGCTGGCGCGCGAACTGCGCGCCCGCATCGTGTTCTTCGGCGAGGCCTTCGGCCAGATCGTGGCGGCGCAGTTCTGGATCGCGGCCTTCAACACCTTCCTGACCGCGATCTTCCTGCTCTTCCTGCTGCCGATGTGGCACATGGATCTGCCCTACACGCCGGCGCTGATCACCCTGACCTTCGTCGCCGGGCTGGTGCCGATCGTCGGCAACCTGATCTGCAACGCGGTCATCACGCTGGTCGGGCTGTCGGTGTCGCCGCTCACCGCGCTGGTTTGCCTGGTCTTCCTGGTCCTGATCCACAAGGCCGAGTACCTGATCAACGCCAAGGTGGTCGGCAGCCGCACGCAGATGGCGGTCTGGGAGCTGCTGGCCGTGATGTTCATCGCCGAGGCGGTGTTCGGGCCGGCCGGGCTGGTGGCGGCGCCGCTGTTCTATGCCTATCTCAAGAAGGAACTGAAGGCGGCCGCGCTGGTCTAGGCTGCTTCATGTCCGAAAGTGATCGATTCCGGTCCGCGGCGGCGCGGACGGATCGACAGAAGCCCAGGAAAATTGCGAGCATCATCCACTTCCAACCCGGAGATGCCGCCCATGGCCAACTGTCTGATAGTGATCGACGTCCAGGAGTCGTTCCGCCACCGCCCGTATTTCGACGAACACGGCCTGCCGACCTACCTGGCGGCGCAGAACGCGCTGATCGAGGGCTTCGCTGCCGCCGGCGCGYCGATCGTCCGCGTCTTCCACAGCGATGGGCCCGCGGTCGCGAGCAATGCCTTCGCGGTCGAGTCCGGCCACGTGCGGCCGCTGGAAGGCCTGGCGCCGTTCGAAGCAGCCGCCACTTTCACCAAGCGCCGCCACAGTGCCCTGGTCGGCACCGGCCTCGACGTCTGGCTGACCCAGAACCACATCGAGCGGCTGGTGGTCAGCGGTATCCGCACCGAGCAATGCTGCGAGACCACCGCGCGCCATGCCTCCGACCTCGGCTGGCAGGTCGACTACGTGACCGAGGCCACGCTGACCTTCGACATGGTGCAGCCTGACGGCCGGCCGCTGTCGGCGGCCGACATCCAGGCGCGCACCGCGACGGTGCTCGACGGCCGCTTCGCCACCGTCTGCAGCGTCGGCCAGGCGCTCGAGCGGCTTGCGGAATCGCGCCGGTGAACGCAATGACCGAAACGCTGCGGGTCGCGATCCTCGCTTTCGACGAGGTCGAGGCGCTGGACCTCGCGGGCCCCTACGAGGTCTTCACGACCGCGGTCCGCATGCATCAGCGCCACGCGGCCGGCGCGCCGCCGCCTTTCGAGGTCTACTGCGTGGGCCGCAGCAGGGCGCCGGTGCGCATGCGCGCCGGCCTCCAGGTGCTGCCGGACCGCAGCTTCGAGGACGCGTCCGCGGTCGACCTGCTGATCGTGCCGGGTGGCGTGGTCGATGCGGCGATGGCCTGCAGCGCGACGCGGGACTGGATAGCCGGCACCAGCCGCACGGCCCGCATCACCGTCTCGGTCTGCACCGGCGCCTTCCTGCTGGCGGCCAGCGGCGTGCTGCAGGGCCGGGAATCCGTGACCACCCACTGGGAAGACATCGACGACCTGCGCCACCGCTTCCCGACGCTCGACGTCCGGGAAGGCGTGCGCTGGGTCGACCAGGGCCGCGTCGTGACCTCGGCCGGCATCAGCGCCGGCATCGACATGAGCCTGCACCTGGTGGCACGGCTGGCCGGCGAGCCGCTGGCGCTGCGCACCGCGCGGCAGATGGACGTCACATGGACCCGGGCGTAATTCCCATCCGGGTGGTCTTCGCGCTGCTGCCGCACAGCCTGGTGCTCGACTGGGCCGGTCCGGCGGAGGCGCTGCGCATTGCCAACCAGTTGCGGGTGGCGGCCGGGCTGCCACCGCGTTTCGAACTCGTATTCGCGGGCCCGGAGCCGGATTCGGCCAGCTCGGTCGGCGTCCGGCTGGCGGGGCTCGAGCCCCTGCCTTCGGACTGGACGGTCCCGACATGGGTGGTGCTGGTCGGCCTGCCGGGCGCCGCCATCGACGTCGATAACGCGCCGGCGCGGGCCCTGCTGCACTGGCTGCGCGGCCTGCGGCTCGAAGCCGGCCGGCTGGAACTGATCACCGTGTGCGCCGGAACGCTGCTCGCGGCCCACGCCGGCCTGCTCGCCGGCCGGCGCGCCACCACGCACCATCATCACCTGGACGAACTGCAAGCGGTCGAGCCGTGCTGCGACGTCGTCGCCAACCGGGTCTTCGTGCTCGACGCGCCGCTCTACAGCAGCGCCGGCGTGACCACCGGCATCGACCTGATGCTGCACCGCATCGGCCAGGCCTGCGGCGAAACCCTGGCGGCGCGGGTGGCGCAGACCCTGGTGGTCGCGATGCGGCGCGGCCCGCAGGACCCCGAACTGTCGCCCTTCCTGGCCTACCGGAACCACCTGCACGCGGCATTGCACCGGGTGCAGGACGCGGTCAGCGAGGAGCCGCAGGCCAACTGGACCGTGCCGCGCATGGCCGAGGTCGCCCGCACCTCGCCGCGGCACCTGACGCGGCTGTTCGACGCGCACGCCGGCGTGGCGCCGCTGGCCTACCTGCGCCGGCTGCGGCTCGCCACGGCGCAGCTGGCATTGCAATCGGGCGCCAACGTCACGCGCGCGGCAGAACTCTCGGGTTTCGGCAGCGACACCCAGCTGCGCCGCGCCTGGCATCAGTTCGGCCTGGCAGGCTCCCCCTCGGACGGTCAGAGGTAGCCGCAAAAACGCAGAACGTGGCCGTCGGGCTCCTTGATCGCGAACTCGCGCAGGCCCCAAGGCTGCGAGATCGGCGGTTCGACCACGTGGACGCCGCGCTTCACGTAGGCCGCGTGCAGCCCATCGATGTCCTGCCCGACATGGATCACGATCTCGCCGCGCCACGGACTCGCCTCGCGCCGCCCACATTGCCACAGCCGCAGGTAGACCGGATCGCCGTACGTGCGGTCGCCCTTCCTGACCCGCGCATAGCTCGGCGGCTCGCCGGCGATGAAGTCGAGCTCGAAGCCCAGCACGTCGCAGAAATAGCGCGCGGCCCGCGCCGCATCGGCCACTGGCAGCACCGGCTGGACCCCGTGGAACTGGTGCAGCGTCCCGAGGTCGGCCGGCGGCACCTTGACCGGCTCCATCAGAATTCAGCCCGGCGCAGCGCGGCGACCCGCTCGGCGATCGCATCGAGGTCGAGTGCGTCCTCGGCATGCGCGAGGTAGGTCTCGAGGTCGCGCACCGCGAGCGCGGCATTGCCCTGCTCGGCATGCGCCAGGCCGCGGTCGCGGTGCTCGCCCCAGGCCTCCGGCAGCAGCGCGACCAGCCGGTCCTGCACCGCGATCGCACGCTGCCAGTCTTCCTGCGCCTGGTGGATCTCCTTCAGGTTGCGCAGCATCCGCGCGATGATCTCGCGCGGCGTCGCCGGCTGCAGATAGAGGCCCAGCGGCACATCGAAGTCGCCGACCAGGCCGTTGCTGCGCTTGTAGGGCTCGAGCCGCTCGCTGAGCTCCTCGCGCGAGAGCGATTTTCCGGTGAAGGGATCGATCACCACCTGCCCCTTCGGCAGCGTGACCTTCAGCATGAAATGACCCGGGAAGCCAACCCCGCGTGCCTGCAGCCCCAAGCCCTGGGCCAGCTCCATCCACAGCACCGCGAGCGAGATCGGGATGCCGCGGCGGGTGCGCAGCACCGCGTTGAGGTAGCTGTTGTCGGGGTCGTAGTAATCGTTGACGTTGCCGCCGAAGCTCAGGTCGTGAAAGAAGAACTGGTTCAGGGAGCGCAGGCGGTGCAACGGCGCCGCGTCGGCCGGCAGGCGCCGCTTGAGGCGCGCCAGCAGCTGGTCGACATCGCCCAGCACCTGCTGGACGTCGAGCTCAGGATACTCGTCCTGGGCCAGGCTGGCGGCCGCCTCGAGCAGCGGAAACTGCTCGTCGCTCTTGACCAGCGATTCGAAGTATTCGAGAGCGGTGGGCGTCGTGAAGCTGAACGTCATGTGACTTTGTAGAGGAGCGGACGGGGACCGTCAAGGCACCCCGGCGGATCAGCGGCGCACGAAGCTGCGAAGCTTCAGGCCGGTCATCGCCAGCACCGCGAAATAGAGCAGCGCGCCGCCGGCCACCAGGGCCGCCAGCAGGCCGATACGAAGCAGGCGCTGGGCCTGCAGGCCGATCCAGTCGAAATGGCGATCGCCCCAGACCAGCAGCAGGCCGAGCACCGCGGAGGCGAGCAGCACCTGGAACACGAACCGGCCCCAGCCCGGCGCCGGCTGGTAGCTGCCGCGGCGGATCAGCCCGACCAGCAGCCACAGCGCATTGACCAGCGCGCCGATGCTGATCGTGAGGGTCAGCGCCGCATGCTGCAGCAGCGGCACCAGCAAGACATTGAGCACCTGGGTCAGCACCAGCACCCCGACCGCGATCAGCATCGGCGTGCGGGTGTCCTGCCTGGCGTAGTAGCCGGGCGCCAGCACCTTGATCGCCACCAGCCCGACCAGCCCGACGCCATAGCCCATCAGCGCCAGGCTGGTGCGCTGCACGTGCAGCGCGGTGAATGCCCCGTTGTGGAACAGCACCGCGACCAGCGGCCGTGCGAAGACCAGCAGCGCCAGCGCGCACGGCACCGACAGCAGCACCACCAGGCGCAGGCCCCAGTCCAGCATCGACGAGTAGCGCGCATCGTCCTTGGCGGCGCGGGCGCTGGCCAGTTGCGGCATCAGCACCACGCCGAGGGCCACGCCCAGCATGGCGGTCGGAAATTCCATCAGGCGGTCGGCGTTGGTGATCCAGCTGACGCTGCCGGTCGCCAGGTGGGAGGCGATCTGGGTGTTGATCAGCAGCGAGATCTGCGCCACGCTGACGCCGATCAGCGCCGGCAGCATCAGCCGCATCACGCGGCGCGTGGTCGGGTCGGTCCAGGCGGCCCGCAACGCGCCGAAACTGGCGCCGATGCGCGGCAGCATGCCCAGCCCGCGCAGGGCCGGGATCTGGATCGCCAGTTGCAGCAGGCCGCCCGCCATCACGCCCACGCACTGGGCGTAGATCGGCTCGATCCCCAGGCGCCGGAACAGCGGCGCGCCGAGCACGATCGCGGCGATCAGCGCCAGGTTCAGCAGCACCGGCGAGGCCGCCGGCACCGCGAACTTGCGCCAGGTGTTGAGGATGCCGCCGGCCAGAGCCACCAGCGACATGAAGCCGATGTAGGGAAACATCCAGCGCGTCATCACCACCGCGGCGTCGAAGCCCTGGGGATTCTGCTGGAGGCCGCTGGCCATGGCCCAGACCATCAGCGGCGCGCCCACGACGCCCAGCGTGCAGACCACCATCAGGGTCCAGGTCAGCAGCGTCCCCACATGGTCGACCAGCGCCTTGGCGCCGGCATCGCCGTGCTCGGTCTTGGAGGCCGCCAGCACCGGCACGAAGGCCTGGCTGAAGGCGCCCTCGCCGAAGACGCGCCGGAACAGGTTCGGGATGCGGAAGGCGACGTAGAAGGCGTCGGTCATCGCGCTGACGCCGAACACCGAGGTCATGAGGACGTCGCGGATCAGGCCGGTCACCCGGGAGGCGAGCGTCAGCAGCGAGACGGTGGAGGCGGATTTGAACAGGGACACGGGGCAGAAGTGTAGGCGCCCGCAGGTCCTCTTTTTGGTGGGTCTGGGCTCTCGGCGCTTCTCGCCTATAATGGAGGGCTTTGCTGCATCATCCCCAGACACACAAGGAACACTGAATATGGCATCCGCCAAGCCCAAGAAGAAGAACCCGCGCCTCGCGTCGGGCCGTAAACGCGTCCGCCAGGACGTCAAGCTCAACGCCGCGAACACCTCGCTGCGCTCCAAGTACCGCACCGCCGTGAAGAATGTCGAAAAGGCCGTGCTGGCCGGCGACAAGACCAAGGCGACGGAAGCCTTCGCGAAGGCCCAGAGCATCGTCGACACGGTCGCCGACAAGGGCATCTTCCACAAGAACAAGGCCGCCCGCGACAAGAGCCGCCTGTCGGCCAAGGTCAAGGCCCTGGCCCTCGCCCCTGAAAAGGCAGTCGCCGCCTGACGTTTTCAGGCAAACAGCCCGGATTGGTTCGCCAGTCCGCCGTTTGATCGGGGTGCGCTGCAGCAAAGTGAAAAACCGCCTTCGGGCGGTTTTTTCATGGGCGCCGCGCTTCAGATCGACGCCTCAATGAACGTATCGCACATCGCTGAAACTGGCGCGGCCAAAGGCCAGGGATACCGCGGAACCGGCTTTGCCGGGCCGCCGGTATCGCCCCCTTGAGGGGCTGAGGTCCGCGGCTCCAAGCCTGCCTGCGCAGGCTTGGAC
>NZ_JBFUCJ010000098.1:0-28484 GCF_056405295.1 Variovorax sp. P1_H2
CTATGAGGGCAAGCAGGCGTTGAACTACCGCTATGGCCCGGTCGTATTCCACACCAACACGACCGGCGCCTGTCAGCCGCCGAACGGCTGCGGCATGTCCCAGGCTTTCGAGTTCGGCGGTGCGTATGCGCTGCCCGGCAAGGCCTTCCAGGTGACGGGCGCGAACGTGCCTTGATCTGATCGAATTTGCGATCGATCCCCGCCGGCCCGCTTCAAGCGGGCCGTTCTTCGTTCAGCTCCGCCAAGCGCTGCGGCGTGCCGACGTCGGTCCACCGTCCTGCGTAAAGCGCGGCTGCGATTCGGCCCTCGTGCACCGCGGCCCGAAGCAGGGGTGCCAGCGGCGCCTTGAGGCCTGTCGGATTGCCGGGCGGGATGTTGCAATAAGGGGCCGCGAACAGCGCCGCGCGATAGAGGCCGATGGTGGAAAAGGTGTAGCGGACGCCGCCGCTGTCCTGCTGGCTCGCCCGCCCGGCAGAGTCGAGTCCGAAATCGCCCTTGGGGTTGTGGGCTGGGTTCGGCACCAGCCACAGGTGCGCGAGCAGGCCGCTGGCCGCGAAGCGGTCGACCGCGGCCTGCGTGAAGGCGAAATCCGGCGCGAACACATCGCCCGCCACCACCCAGAACATCTCGCCCAGCGTCGGCAGCGCGCGCACGATGCCGCCCGCGGTCTCGAGCGCGCCGCCGAAATCGCGGCCCTCGTGCGAATAGCGGAGCGTGGACGCGCCATGCCGGGCGCCGAAGCGGGCCTCGATCTGCTCGCCCAGCCAGGCCGTGTTGACGACCACATCGGTGAAGCCGCCCGCCGCGAGCGCCTCGAGCGGCCATTGCATCAGCGGCTTGCCGCGCACCTCGAGCAGCGGCTTGGGCGTGCGGTCGGTCAGCGGCCGCATGCGTTCGCCGCGGCCGGCGGCCAGGATCATCGCCTTGATGCCGCTCATGCGGAAACCGCCCCGATCCCGCCGCGCTGCAGGCGGTGCCGCTGTGCCTGGCCGGCCACGAACAGATCTTCGAGCGCTTCCATCAACATCTCCGCCCTGCCGGAGTGATCGGCGCCGAAGTTGCAGACATAGACATCGATCGTCACGCCGCGCTGCTCCGGCCAGGTGTGGACGCACAGGTGCGATTCGGCCAGCAGGACGGCGGCCGTGACGCCGCCGGCACCCTCCGGCGTTGCCGGGAAGGCATGGAACAACTGGCCGACGACCTGCAATCCGGCGGCTTCGGCGCGCGCCACGCAGGCGGCGCCGAGGGTATCGGCCTCGACCAGCCAGCGCCCGTCGCAGCGGCAGTCGAGAAGGTCGGCGGTGAGGTGGAGGCCCTGCATGGAGCGGCACTCTAGCAGCCCCTCCCGGCTTCCCGTCGGGGCCCTTCCACCCCGCCCGTTAAAATACCGGGTTCCCCCCTAACCTGCCCCCCCCCAGAAAGAGCCACAGATGGCCAACCAAGCCTTGATGGCCAACGCGATCCGCGCGTTGGCAATGGATGCCGTTCAACTCGCCAACTCGGGGCATCCCGGTGCCCCGATGGGCATGGCCGACATGGCGGTTGCGCTGTGGGGCGATCATCTGAGGCACAACCCGGCCAATCCGCACTGGTTCGACCGCGACCGCTTCGTGCTGTCGAACGGCCACGCCTCGATGTTGATCTATTCGGTGCTGCACCTGACGGGCTATGCGCTCCCGATCGAGGAACTCAAGCACTTCCGCCAGTTGCACAGCAAGACCGCCGGCCATCCCGAAACCGGCATCACGCCCGGCGTCGAGACCACCACCGGTCCGCTGGGCCAGGGCATCACCAATGCGGTCGGTTTCGCGCTGGCCGAGAAACTGCTCGCGGCCGAGTTCAACCGCAACAGCCACGAAATCGTCGACCACCACACCTACGCCTTCCTCGGCGACGGCTGCTTGATGGAAGGCATCAGCCATGAGGCCGCGGCGCTGGCCGGCGCCTGGAAGCTGGGCAAGCTGATCGCGCTCTACGACGACAACGGCATCTCGATCGACGGCCCGGTCAAGCCCTGGTTCATCGACAACACCGAGGAGCGCTTCAAGGCCTACGGCTGGCACGTGATCGGCCCGATCGACGGCCACGATGCCAAGGACGTGTCGAAGGCCATCGAGAAGGCGAAGAAGAACGCCGACCGGCCGACCCTCATCATCTGCAAGACCCAGATCGGCAAGGGCAGCCCGAACCGCGCCAACACCGCCAAGGCGCACGGCGAGCCGCTGGGCGCCGACGAGATCGGCCTCACCCGCAGCGCGCTGCAGTGGTCGCATTCGCCGTTCGAACTGCCGCCCGCGGCCTACGAGGAATGGGACGCCAAGGCCGCCGGCGCCAAGAACGAAGCCGCCTGGAACGACAAGTTCGCGGCCTATTCGGATGCCTTTCCGGACCTGGCCGCCGAGTTCACCCGCCGCATGAAGGGCGAGCTGCCGAAGAACTTCCACCAGACCGCCTTCGATACGGTGGTGGCGGCCCACACCAAGGCCGAGACCGTGGCGTCGCGCAAGGCCTCCCAGCTGGCGCTCGAAGCCTTCACCGCCGCGCTGCCCGAAATGCTCGGCGGCAGCGCCGACCTGACCGGCTCGAACCTCACCAACACCAAGAGCACGCCGAGCCTGCGCTTCGACGACGAAGGCGCCGTGGTCCGCAGCGAAGGCAACGAGCAGTTCCCCGACGGCCTGCTGGGCCGCCACATCAACTACGGCGTGCGCGAGTTCGGCATGGCGGCCATCATGAACGGCGTCGCCCTGCATGGCGGCTTCATTCCCTACGGCGGCACTTTCCTGACCTTCAGCGACTACAGCCGCAACGCSATCCGCATGGCSGCGCTGATGAAGCAGCGCGTGATCCACGTCTTCACGCACGACTCCATCGGCCTCGGCGAAGATGGCCCGACCCACCAGTCGATCGAGCACGCGGCCTCGCTGCGTCTGATCCCGAACCTCGATGTCTGGCGTCCCGGCGACACCGCCGAAACCGCCGTGGCCTGGGCCGTCGCGCTGCACAACGCCGACCGCCCGACCGCGCTGCTGCTGTCGCGCCAGAACCTGCCCTATTCGCCGAAGAAGGACCTGAGCGACATCGGCAAGGGCGCCTACGTGCTGTCCGAGCCTGACGCCGTCGGCCTCAAGAACAAGAAGGTCAAGGCGGTCATCATTGCCACCGGCTCCGAGGTGCAGCTGGCGCTGCGCGCCCAGGAACTGCTGGCGGCGAAGAAGATCGGCGTGCGCGTCGTCTCCATGCCTTCTACCACCACCTTCGACCGCCAGGACGTGGCCTACAAGAAGAGCGTGCTGCCCAAGGGCACGCCGCGCATCGCGGTCGAGATGGGCTGCACCGACGGCTGGTGGAAGTACGGCGTCGCGGCCGTCGTCGGCATCGACACCTACGGCGAGTCGGCCCCCGCCGGCGTGCTGTTCAAGCATTTCGGTTTCACGGCAGAGAACGTCGCTGCCACGGTCGAGGCGGCGCTCGCGCGCTGAAGCCTCGGCCTTGCCTTCCCAGTTTTCAACCATCCAGGAGCATCAGACATGGCTATCAAACTCGGCATCAACGGTTTCGGTCGCATCGGGCGCAACGTGCTGCGCGCGGCGGTGCAGAACTTCAAGAACGACATCGAGATCGTCGCGATCAACGACCTGCTCGAGCCAGACTACCTCGCCTACATGCTCCAGTACGACTCGGTGCACGGCCGCTTCCAGGGCGAGATCACGGTCGATGGCAACACGCTCGTCGTCAACGGCAAGAAGATCCGCCTGACGCAGGAGCGCGACCCGTCCAAGCTCAACTGGAGCGACGTCGGCGCCGACATCGTGCTCGAATCGACCGGCCTGTTCCTGACCAAGGAGACGGCGCAGAAGCACATTGACGCCGGCGCCAAGAAGGTGCTGCTGTCGGCCCCCAGCAAGGACGACACGCCGATGTTCGTCTACGGCGTGAACGACAAGAAGTACGCCGGCGAAGCCATCATCAGCAACGCCAGCTGCACCACCAACTGCCTGGCGCCGCTGGCCAAGGTGCTGAACGACAAGTGGGGCATCAAGCGCGGCCTGATGACCACGGTGCACGCTGCCACCGCGACGCAGAAGACCGTCGACGGCCCGAGCAACAAGGACTGGCGCGGCGGTCGCGGCATCCTCGAGAACATCATCCCGTCGAGCACCGGCGCCGCCAAGGCCGTGGGCGTGGTGATCCCCGAACTCAACAAGAAGCTCACGGGCATGAGCTTCCGCGTGCCGACCTCCGACGTCTCGGTGGTCGACCTCACGGTCGAACTGGTCAAGGATGCCACCTACAAGGAAATCTGTGCCGAGATGAAGGCGCAGAGCGAAGGCGCGCTGAAGGGCGTGCTGGGCTACACCGAGGACAAGGTGGTGGCCACCGACTTCCGCGGCGACCCGCGCACCTCGATCTTCGACGCCGAGGCCGGCATCGCGCTGGACGGCACCTTCGTCAAGCTGGTGAGCTGGTACGACAACGAATGGGGCTACTCGAACAAGTGCCTCGAGATGGTCCGCGTGATGGCCAAGTAAGCCTGCGCCACGCCATGAAGAAACGCGCCTTCGGGCGCGTTTTTCTTTGGCGGACCGGCTCCGTGTTCAGACGGGTTCGAGCACGTGGATCAGCCGGCTCTCGGTCCAGTCCTTGACCTTGGCGCCATAGGCCGCCATGTGCGGCGCCGCGGCGTGCGCCTGCAGGTCGGCCAGCGTTTCCCACTTCTCGATCACGACGAAGGTGTCGGCACCGAAGGAGCCGCGCGAGGCCGGCATGCCCGCGGCGTCGATGGTCGCGGTGTACTCGATGCAGCCTTTCTCGGCCAGCACGGCGGGCCGGTTGGCCCGGTAGGCCTCCAGGATCAGATCGCGTTGGCCGGGCTTGGCCGTGATGACGGCGACGACGTGAATCATGTGCGGATGCTCCTTCGTTGGAATGAACCGTCGAATTTAAGAGCAAAGCGCGACGCGCGCCTGTCGCCGGTGCATCCCCGGTCAGCGCGTCAGCACCATCCACAGCACGCCGAAGCGATCGGTCACCATGCCGAAGGCCGGCGAGAAGAAGGTCTTGCCCAGCGGCATCTGCACCTGGCCGCCCTCGCCCACGGCGCTGAACAGGCGCTTCGCCTCGGCCTCGTCGGCGGCCAGCAGCGACAGCGCGAAGCCCTGGAAGTTCGGCTTGCCGCTGGCGCGGCCGTCGGAAGCCATCACCGTGGTCTCGCCGATGGTGAAGCTCGCGTGCATCACCTTGTCGTCGGAGCCGGGCGGGCACATGTCCGGGGGCGGCGGCTCGGGGCTCTCCTTGAAGCGCATCAGGTCGACGATCTTGGCGCCGATCGCCTTGCCGTAGAACGCGAGCGCTTCCTCGCAGCGGCCTTCGAAGAAGAGATAGGGCTGGACTTGCATGGCGTTTCCTTTCGTTGAGGGAGGGGTTCCGGATGCCAGGCCATGGCGCCCGGGGCGTTGCGATTCCTTCCCGAGACTGTTTGTGTACAACGTCCACAAAACATAGCAGAGATAATGGACGCTGTCCACATGAAGGAATCGATGCGCTCGCAGACCGCCTCCAGCCCCCCGGCACGCAGTACCTACCGCCATGGCGACCTGCGGCGTGCGCTGCTGGAAGCCGGCGTCGAACTGGCGCGCAGCGGCGGCCCCGAGGCCGTGGTGCTGCGCGAGGCGACGCGGCGCGCGGGCGTGGTTCCGAACGCGGCCTATCGGCACTTCGCGAGCCGGCTGGCCTTGCTGCAGGCGGTGCGCGCCGCCGCCCTGTCGGCGGTGGCCCGGGCCATGGAGGAAGAACTCGCGCGCGTGGATGCGGCGCGCGACCCGCTGGCGCAGGCCCGTGCGAGCGTGCGCGCCGTGGGCACCGGCTACCTGCGCTTCGCACAGGCCGAGACCGGCCTGTTCCGCACCGCATTCGCTACGCCGGTCGATGTCGACGATGCACCTGCCGAGGCCAAGGGGGGCGATAGCGGCCTCGATCCCTTCGAACTCCTGGGCGCGGCGCTCGACCGCCTGGTCGATGCCGGCGGCATGGCGCCCGAGCGACGTCCGGGCGCCGAGTTCCTCGCCTGGTCGGCGGTGCACGGCCTGGCCCTGCTGATCATCGACGGCCCTTTGCGCGGCCTGCCCGCGGCGCAGGTCGGTGCATTGGGGCAGCGCTTGCTGGACATGGTCGAAAAAGGACTCTGATAAACAGGCTGTAACCGCGAATAACTTGTACTTTAGTTTTGGTGCGACTACCTTCGGACGCCCGAACGAGAGCGTCCGCCAATGGCAATGCTGATCCTCATGACCCCCACCGGCCAGACCACCCAGGTGCCGGTGTCGGAGCCCGGCATGACCATCGGCCGGGCCGAGCACAACCATGTGGTGCTGGCCTCTGCGCGGGTCAGCCGCTTCCACGCCAGGTTGAGCACCGAAGGGCCGTTGGTGATCCTGCGCGACCTGGGCAGCCGCAACGGCACCTTCGTGAATGGCAAGCGGGTCGAGACGCAGGTGCTGGCCAATGGGGACAACATCGACATCGCCGGCTACTGGATCCGCTTCCTGGCGCCGGAGCAGGAAGTGATCGCCGATGAAAGCGTGCGCCTGCTGAGCATGCGCGGCGGCGTGGACTGAATCCCGCCGGACCGCGTCAGCGCGTGTGGTGCACCGGCGCGATCTCGTACACCGGCGTCGGCAGCCCCTCCATCCGGGCCTTGAGCTGCAGCGCCAGGAACTGCGAATAGTGCCGTGACTGGTGCAGGTTGCCGCCGTGGAACCACAGTTGCGGCACCTGCGTCGGCTTCCACATGTTGCGCAACTCGCCCTCCCAGGGCCCCGGGTCCTTCGGCGTGTCGGAACCCAGCCCCCAGACCTTGCCGACCTTGTCGGCCACCGCGGGCGAGATCAGGTCGGCCAGCCAGCCGTTCATCGAGCCGTAGCCGGTGGCGTAGACGATCAGGTCGGCCGGCAGTTCGCTGCCGTCGCTGAGCGTCACCGACTTCGGGTTGATGCGCTCGATGGTCACGCCGCTGCGCAGCTTGATGCTGCCGTTGGCCACCAGCTCGGAGGCGCCGACGTCGATGTAGTAGCCCGAACCGCGCCGCAGGTACTTCATGAAGAGGCCCGAGCCGTCGACGCCGAAGTCGAGCAGGAAGCCGGCCTTCTCGAGCCGCGCATACAGGTCGGCGTCGCGCCGCTTCATCTCGTCGTACACCGGCACCTGCATCGGCGCCATGATCCGGTAGGGGATCGACGCGAAGATCAGGTCCGCCTTGTCGGTCGTCACGCCGGCTTTGACCGCCGCTTCGGAATACAGGCCGCCGAGCGCCAGTTCCATCAGCGAGTCGGACGGCGCGATGTGGGTCGAGCTGCGCTGGATCATGGTCACGTCGGCGCCGTTCTCCCACAGGGCGGCGCAGATGTCGTGCGCCGAATTGTTGGAACCGAGCACCACGCACTTCTTGCCGCGCCAGGCCTCGGGTCCGGGATGCGCGCTGGAGTGGTGCTGCTCGCCTTCGAAGGTCTCGGCGCCGGGGATCTTCGGCAGGTTCGGGTAGCCCGAGACGCCGAGCGCGAACACCAGCTGCTTCGGCCGCAGCGTGATCTCCTTGCCGTCGCGCTCGACGACCACCTCCCATGCCTGCTTCGCCTCGTCGAAGCGCGCCTTCTTGGCGGTGGTCGAGCTCCAGTAGTTGAGCTCCATGACCTTGGTGTACATCTCGAGCCAGTCGCCGATCTTGTCCTTGGGCGAGAACACCGGCCAGTCTTCGGGGAATGGCAGGTAGGGCAGATGGTCGTACCAGACCGGGTCGTGCAGGCACAGGCTCTTGTAGCGCTTGCGCCAGGAGTCGCCGGCCCGGGCGTTCTTCTCGACGATGATCGTCGGCACGCCGAGCCGGCGCAGCCGCGCGCCGAGCGCGATGCCGCCCTGCCCGCCGCCGACGATGACGACGTAGGGCTGTTCCGTGAAGCCCAGCGTCTCGGCCTCCTGCTGGCGCCGTTCGAGCCAGGTCTTGCGCGCCGGATTCGCGCCGTGCTCCGCGCCCTTGATTCGCCGCTCGCCCTTGCGTTCCTCGAAGCCCTTGAGCTCGGTCATCGTCGTGAGTAGCGTCCAGGCCTTGCCGCCGCGCAGCCGCAGGTGGCCGCGCCCACGCGCCACCGCGGTCTCGAAGCTGAACCAGGCCTCGACCACGCCATCGGCCTCGGTGGCGTCGCCCTCGACCGCGAAGGCGGTCGGCTTCGTGTCGGCCAGCCGCGCCTCGAGCATCGCGCGGATCGCGTCGGGCCCTTCCTGCGTGCGGATGTTCCAGGTGAAGGCGACCAGGTCGCGCCAATAGCCCTCGGGCTCGAACAGCGCGACCGCGGCGTCGATGTCGCGGCGCTCCAGCGCGGATTGGAAATCGGCCAGCCAGGCGCCGGCGATCTGCGTCGGATGGGTCGACAGATCGGTCATCTTCCTTGTCTCCTTCGTTCGCGCCCCGCGAGCGGGCCGGGCGAGAACCGTACGCCCATCGATCGCCGACGTCAAACCTTCTCGACGCAGGTGCCCGGACGTCGCGTCGCTGTGCGATGCCCGCGCGGCCCTCGTTGCGAGATGTATCGGCCGGCTCGCCGCCGCCTTGACATCGGCCCCCGCAGCCTGATCTCATGGATCTCGTGCACGCCGATTTCCACCCCGCCGTCTCCCGCTGGTTCGAAGCGACTTTCCCTGGGCCCACCGAGGCCCAGGCGGCCGCCTGGCCGGCGATCGCCGCCGGCCGCCACACGCTGATCGCGGCGCCGACCGGCTCCGGCAAGACGCTCACGGCCTTTCTCTCCGCGCTCGACGGCCTGGTGCGCCAGGGCCTGCAGCCGGGCGGGCTGGCCGACCAGACCACGGTGGTCTACGTCTCGCCCTTGAAGGCGCTGTCGAACGACATCGACCTCAATCTGCAGGCGCCGCTGGCCGGCATCCGCGCCGAGCTCGCGGCGCTGGGCCTGCCCGATGTCGAGATCCGCACCGCGGTGCGCACCGGCGACACGCCGGCCCGCGAGCGGCAGCAGGCGCTGCGCCGTCCGCCGCATGTGCTGGTCAGCACGCCCGAGTCGCTCTACGTGCTGCTCGGCTCGGTGTCGGGCCGGCAGATGCTGTCGACCGTGCGCACCGTGATCGTCGACGAGATCCACGCCATCGTCGGCAGCAAGCGCGGCAGCCATCTGGCGCTGTCGCTCGAGCGGCTGCAGGCGCTGTGCCGGCAGCCGCTGACGCGCATCGGCGTCTCGGCGACGCAGAAGCCGATCGGCGAGATCGCGCGCTTCCTGGTCGGTGCCGGCGCGGTGGCCGATGGCGTGGCCGATTGCGAGATCGTCGACATCGGCTATGCCAGGCAGCGCGACCTCGCGCTCGAGCTGCCGCCGACGCCGCTCGCGGCCGTGATGTCGAACGAGCAGTGGGAGCAGGTCCATGCGCGCATCGCGGGGCTGGTGCACGCGCACCGCACCACGCTGCTGTTCGTCAACACGCGCCGCATGGCCGAGCGCGCGGCGCGGCAGCTCGGCGAGATCCTCGGCAAGGAGGTGGTCGCGGCCCACCATGGCAGCCTCGCGAAGGAGGCGCGCCTCGATGCCGAGCAGCGCCTGAAGCGTGGCGAGCTCAAGGTTCTGGTGGCCACGGCTTCGCTCGAGCTGGGCCTGGACATCGGCGACGTCGACCTGGTCTGCCAGCTCGGCTCGCCGCGTTCGATCGCGACCTTCCTGCAGCGCGCCGGGCGCTCGGGCCATGCGGTCGGCGGCGTGCCGAAGGCGCGCCTCTTTCCGCAGTCGCGCGACGAGCTGGTCGAGTGCGCGGCCTTGCTTGACTGCGTGCGTCGCGGCGAGCTCGATGCGCTGCACGTGCTGCCGGCGCCGCTCGACGTGCTGGCGCAGCAGATCGTTGCCGAGACCGCCTGTCGCGAATGCGCAGAGGACGAACTCTTCGCACTGGTGCGGCGCGCCTGGCCCTATGCCGAACTGAAGCGCGAGGACTACGCGGCCGTGGTGCGCATGGTTTCCGAGGGCTTCACGACCCGGCAGGGACCGCGCGCGGGCTATGTGCATCGCGACGCCGTGCACCACCTGCTGCGCGAACGCCGCGGCGCGCGCATGACCGCGTTGACTTCCGGCGGCACCATTCCCGAGGCCGGCGACTACACGGTGATGCTCGAGCCGCAGGCGCACAAGATTGGTACCGTCCACGAGGACTTCGCGGTCGAGAGCCTGGCCGGCGACATCTTCCAGCTCGGCAATGCCAGCTACCGGATCCTCCGGATCGAGCCCGGCCGGGTGCGCGTGGAAGACGCCCATGGCGCCGCGCCCAACATCCCGTTCTGGCTCGGCGAGGCGCCGGGGCGCAGCGACGAACTGTCCTTCGGTGTCTCGCGGCTGCGCGCGGAGATCGAGGCGGCGTTGGCCGCGCACGGTGTCGAGGGCGCGATCGACCGGCTGGCGCGCACCGTCGGCCTCGACACCGAGGCCGCGCGCCAGACCGTCGAGCACCTGGCGCGCACGGTGCGCGTGCTCGGCGCACTGCCGACGCAGCAGCGCATCGTGATGGAGCGCTTCTTCGATGCCTCCGGCGGCATGCAGCTGGTGATCCACTCGCCCTTCGGCAGCCGCCTCAATCGGGCCTGGGGACTGGCGCTGCGCAAGCGCTTCTGCCGGCAGTTCAACTTCGAGCTGCAGGCCGCGGCCACCGAGGATGCGATCGTGCTGTCGCTGTCGACCAGCCACAGCTTCGCGCTCGACGAGGTTGCGCGCTACCTGCATTCGGCCTCGGCGCTCGACGTGCTGGTGCAGGCGCTGCTCGATGCGCCGCTGTTCGGCGTGCGCTGGCGCTGGAACGCAACCACCGCGCTGGCGCTGCCGCGCTTCGTGGGCGGGCGCAAGGTGGCGCCGCAGCTGCAGCGCATGAAGTCCGAGGACCTGCTGGCCGCGGTCTTTCCAGACCAGGTCGCCTGCGCCGAGAACCTGGCCGGCGCGCGCGAGATCCCCGACCATCCGCTGGTCGCGCAGACGCTGCACGACTGCCTCTACGAGGCCATGGATGCCGAGGGCTGGCTGCGGCTCTTGAAGAAGCTGGAGGCCGGCGACGTCGAGGTGCTGGCGCGCGATGTGCCGGCGCCCTCGCCGCTCGCGGCCGAAGCCCTGAACGCGCGGCCCTACGCCTTCCTGGACGACGCGCCGATCGAGGAGCGCCGTACGCAGGCGGTGCAGAACCGGCGCTATGTCGATCCGGAAAGCGCCGACGATCTCGGCCAGCTCGATGCCGGGGCGATCGACAGCGTGCGCGAGGAAGCCTGGCCGCGCGCGCGCAATGTCGACGAAATGCACGAAGCCTTGAATGGGCTCGGCGTGGTCACCGACGACGAGGCCTCGGCCAACGAAGGCTGGCGGGCCTGGCTGGAGGCGCTGGCGGCCGAAAGCCGAGCGACGCGCATCGCAGCCGAGGCCGCACCCGGCAACGGCTTGTGGGTCGCAGCGGAGCGACTGGCGCAGGTGCGGGCGCTGTATCCCGCTGCCGCGATGCACCCGCCCGTCGACCCGCCCGCGGGCTTTGCGCCAGCGCAGGACGCTGGCGATGCGCTGCGCGAGCTGCTGCGTTCGCGGCTCGGCGGCCTGGGCCCGGTCCCGGTCCATCGGCTCGCCGCCCAGCTGCGGCTGCCGCCGGCCGACGTCGACGCCGCGCTCGGCGCGTTGCAGACCGAAGGCGCCGTGCTGCAAGGCCGCTTCACGCCGGGCACCCGCGAGCTCGAGTGGTGCGAGCGCCATCTGCTGGCCCGCATCCATCGCTACACGCTGAAGCGGCTGCGGCAGGAAATCGAGCCGGTCGAGCCGCGCGACTTCGCGCGCTTCCTGTTCGAGTGGCAGCACGTCGCAGCCGCGAGCCGGGTCAGCGGCCCGGATGCGCTGGCCGGCATCCTGGCGCAGCTCGAGGGCTACGAGGCACCCGCGGGTCTCTGGGAGCCCGAGCTGCTGCCGGCGCGGGTCAGGGACTATGCCCCGGCCTGGCTCGACGAACTGTGCACGGCCGGGCGCACGCTGTGGACGCGGTTGCGTCCCGTGGCCGTCGAAGGACGGTCCGCCGGAGGCAACACCTCGCTGCGTTCGGCGCCGATCCTGCTGCTGCCGCGTCGCTCGGCGGCGCTGTGGACCGGCCTCGCCCCGGCACCGGCGAACGACGAAGACCTCGGTTCGCGCGCCCAGCGGGTCGCGCGCTTTCTTTCCGACCATGGTGCGTCCTTCTTCGACGAGATCGTCCATGGCACGCATCTTCTGGGCACCGAACTCGAGGACGCGCTGAGCGAACTGGTCATGCGCGGCCGCGTGCATTGCGACAGCTACGCCGGCTTGCGCGCCTTGCTGGTGCCGCCCTCGAAACGGTCTTCGGCGCATGGACGCCGGCACCGGCGCACGGCGCTGTTCGGCATCGAGGATGCCGGGCGCTGGTCGATGGTCCGGGCGCGCGCGCCGGCGCCGTCCGAACCCTCGGGACGCGTCGCCGCCGAAGCCGTCGAGCAGGTCGCGCGCATCCTGCTGCGCCGCTACGGCGTGGTCTGCTGGCGCCTGCTCGAGCGCGAGGCCGCGTGGCTGCCGCCGTGGCGCGACCTGGTGCGCGCCTACCGCCGGCTCGAGGCGCGCGGCGAGATCCGCGGCGGCCGCTTCATCGCCGGCGTCGCTGGCGAGCAGTTCGCCCTGCCCGAAGCGATCGGCCTGCTGCGCGAGCTGCGGCGCCGGCCCCTCGATGGCGCGCTCGTCTGCCTGGCCGCCGCCGATCCCGCGAACCTGCTCGGCACCGTCATGCCGGGGCCGAAGGCCGCGCGCGTGGTGGGTTCCCGCGTGCTGTACCGCGATGGCGTGCCGATCGCCAGCCTGGTGGCCGGCGAGGTCGAACTGCTGCAGACCTTGACACCGGTCGAGGCGCTGGCGGCCCGGCGGGCCTTGTCGCCGGAGCCCTTGTCCCGCATCGCCGAGCTGATCGCTCAGCAGGCTTCGGCCTGAGCCGCGACCGGAAGCGGGCACGCGGCCGCCAGCAGGCCGTACAGGTCCTTCGGGTCGTCCATCGACGGCACCAGTTCCAGCGGCTGGCCGATGCCCAGTTCACGGGCGGCGGCATCGAGGAAGCGCAATGCGGCGAAGTCCTCGAGCGCGAAGCCGACCGAATCGAACAGCGTCAGCTGCGCCGCATCGCCGCGTCCGGGATGCGCGCCGGCCAGCACGCGCCAGATCTCGGTGGCCGGAAAATCGGCCGGCATCTGCTGCAGCTCGCCCTCGATGCGCGTCTGCGGCTCGTACTCCACGAACACCGAGGCGCGCCGCAGGACTTCGGCATGCAGTTCGGTCTTGCCGGGGCAGTCGCCGCCGATGGCGTTCAGGTGCATGCCGGGCTCGATCATGTCGGGTGCCAGGATCACCGCCCGGTGCTTGTCGGCCGTGATCGTCGTCACGATGTCGGCGCCGCGCACCGCCTCGCGGGTGCTGCTGCAGACCACCAGTTCCAGGCCTTCGCCGCGCAGGTTGCGCACCAGCTTGGCGGTCGCGCGGCGGTCGGTGTCGAACAGCCGCAAGCGGCGGATGCCCAGCAGATCGCGAAAGGCGAGTGCCTGGAACTCGCTCTGGGCGCCGTTGCCGATCAGCGCCATCGTGCGGCTGTCGCGGCGCGCCAGGGCGCGCGCAGCCAGCGCGGACATCGCGGCGGTGCGGATCGCGGTCGCCAGGCCCAGTTCGGCCAGCAGCAGCGGCGCACCGGTCGCGACATCGGCCAGCACGCCGAAGGCCATCACGGTCGGCAGGCCGATGCGCGTGTTCTTCGGGTGGCCGTTGACGTACTTGAAGGCGTAGAGCGCTCGATCGGACACCGGCATCAGCTCGATGACGCCATCGGGCGAGTGGCTGGCCGACCGGGCTGCCTTGTCGAAGTCGGGCCAGCGCAGGAAGTCTTCCTCGATGTGCGCCGCGATCCCGGATATGCAGGCGGACAGGCCCTTGCGGGCCACGATGCGCGCGACATCGCGCGCGCCGAGGTGAAGAGTGCTGGCCATGAGGGATGCTCCCGGTCCGTCAAGGAAGTCTAGACATCACTCTGCGACTGTTCCGAGATAGAAAGAAGCGTCCACATTGCTGGCAATATGAACCCCCGTGTCGCGAAACGGCGCCAGCGCGATCGCCCGCGGCTGGCTAAGATTCCCGACCGCCCAGCTGCACTTGGAGTCTTTGGATGACCATCCCCACCACCCGCCTCGGCCGCACCGGCCTCACCGTCTCGCGCCTGGCGCTCGGCACCATGACCTTCGGCTTGCAGACCGACGAGGCGGTGTCGCACAAGATCCTCGACCGCGCCGCCGAAGGCGGCATCAACTTCCTCGACACCGCCGACGTCTATCCGCTCGGCGGCACCGTCGAGACCACCGGCCGCACCGAGGAGATCGTCGGCCGCTGGCTGCGTGCCAAGGGCGCGAGCCGGCGCGGCGACTTCATCGTCGCCACCAAGGCGGTCGGCAAGGTCGGCCCGAACCCCTGGGACCAGGGCGCCTCGCGCAAGCATCTGCTGGATGCGATCGATGCCTCGCTCAAGCGGCTGCAGACCGACCACGTCGACCTCTACCAGCTGCATTCCGACGACCGCGAGACGCCGCTCGACGAGAGCCTCGAGGCGCTCGACGTCATCGTCCGCTCGGGCCGTGCGCGCTACATCGGCGTGTCGAACTTCCTCGCCTACCGGCTGGCGCGCGCGATCGGCCGCGCCGAACTGCACAAGCTCACCCGGCTGGTCTCGGTGCAGCCGCGCTACAGCCTGCTGTTCCGCGAGATCGAGCGCGAGCTGTTGCCGCTGGCGGGCGAGGAAGGGCTGGGCGTGATCCCCTACAACCCGCTCGCGGGTGGTCTGCTGACCGGCAAGTACAAGCCCGAGGCCAAGCCGGAGGCGAACACGCGCTTCACCCTCGGCACGGCCGGCGGCATGTACCAGGACCGCTATTGGAACGAGCGCAGCTTCGGCACCGTCGCGCAGCTGCACAAGCTCGCCGATGAAGCCGGCGTGCCGCTGGCGACGCTGGCCGTGGCCTGGGTGATGGCCAACCCGATGATCACCGCGCCGCTGCTCGGCGCCAGCCGGCCAGAGCAGCTCGATGCGACGCTGGCTGCCGCCGAGTACAAGCTCGATGCCGGCCTCAAGCAGCGGCTCGACGAGCTCACCGCTGAATACCGTAAGGGCGACGCCCCGAGATAGGCTCGCCCCCAGGTTGCCCGGCACTGCGTGTCCGGGCGCCCACCCCCTACCGGGGGCAACACCAGCGGCCCGGCGAAGCCGGTTCCGCGGTGTTTCACCAACGGGCCTGGCTGCGCCGGCCGGTAGAAGAGAGGCGCCGTGTTTGTTCTTCGGCTGCGCGCAGCGCGTCTGTTCGTGGGCAGTCGCGGAACCGGCTTTGCCGGGCCGCTGACTGCGCCCCCGGTAGGGGGTGGGCGCCTCGACACGAAGTGCGAGGCAACCTGGGGGCGAGCCTACTTTCTTGCATAGCGCTGCGCGAGCACCGCGCAGACCATCAGCTGCATCTGGTGGAACAGCATGAGCGGCAGCACGATGGCGCCGACCGCGTGCGAGGCGAACAGCACCTTGGCCATCGGAATGCCGCTGGCCAGGCTCTTCTTGGAGCCGCAGAAGACGATCGTAATCTCGTCGGCCTTGTCGAATCCGAGGGCGCGGCTGGCCCAGGCCGTGATGCAGAGCGCCAGGCCCAGCAGCACGGCGCAGACCGCGAGCAGGCCCGTCAATGCGGACATCGGCACCTGCTTCCACAGGCCCTCGATCACGGCCGCGCTGAAGGCTGTGTAGACCACCAGCAGGATCGCGCCGCGGTCGACCAGGGTCAGCATCGAGCCTCGGCGCTTGATCCAGCCGCCGATCCAGGGCCGCAGCAGGTGGCCGGCGATGAAGGGCACCATCAGCTGCAGCAGGATGCGCCCGATGGCGTCGAGCGATGCGCCGGCGGCGCCATGCTGCACCACGATCAGGTTGACCAGCAGCGGCGTGACGAAGACGCCGAGCATCGTCGAGGCCGAGGCGCTGCAGACGGCGGCCGGGATGTTGCCCCGCGCCATCGAGGTGAAGGCGATGGCCGACTGCACCGTGGCCGGCAGCACGCAGAGGAACAGCACGCCGGTGTACAGCTCGGGCGTGACCAGCGGCGTCAGCACCGGCTTGAGCGCGAGCCCCAGCAGTGGAAACATGACGAAGGTGGCGGCGAACACCAGCAGGTGCAGCCGCCAGTGCGTGATGCCGCCCATGATGGCCTCGCGCGACAGCTTGGCGCCGTGCAGGAAGAACAGCAGGCCGATCGCGACCGTGGTCAGGCGCTCGAAGAAATGGGCCGTGGCGCCGCTCGCCGGCCACAGGCTGGCCAGCGTGACGGTGGCGACCAGGGCCAGCGTGAAGTTGTCGGGGAGGTAGCGTGAACGTGCCATGGCGCCGATTGGACCGCGGCCGCATTCAAAAGAGAAATGGATTTATCGGATAGATATATGATTCTGTTGCATGAATGTGAGCCTGCGCCAACTGCGCGTCTTTCGCGCCATCGCCGATGGCCGCAACTTCAGCCGGGCCGGCGACCAGGTCGGCCTGTCGCAGCCGGCGGTCAGCCGCTCGATCCATGAGCTCGAAGCCCAGCTGGGCCTGAAGCTGCTCGACCGCACCACGCGCGAGGTGGTTCTGACCGAGGCCGGCCAGTCGCTGGCGCTGCGGCTGGCCCGGCTGCTCGACGAGCTCGACCAGGCGCTGGCCGAGGTCCACGGCATGGCCGGCGCGCGGCGCGGCAAGGTCCGGGTGGCCAGCAGCCCGACGCTGTCGGCCAACCTGATGCCGGCCTGCATCGCCGAATGCGCGCGGCGCGAGCCCGAGATCGAGTTCGTGCTGCTCGACCGCATCCAGCAGGACGTGCTGGACAGCGTGCGCGCCGGCGAGGTCGACTTCGGCGTGGTGGTCGAGCCGCCGGACACCGACGACCTGCATTGCGAGGCGATCCTCGACGACCCCTTCTGCCTCGTGCTGCGGCCGGACCACCGGTTGGCGGGCAAGCGCTCGCTGCGCTGGTCGGCGCTCGACGGCGAGGCGCTGGTGCTGCTCGACCACGCCTCGGGCAGCCGGCGCCTGATCGACGAGGCGCTGGCGCTGCACGGCGTGCGCTGCGAGGTGCGCCAGCAGGTCGGCCACCCGACCACCGCCTTCCGCATGGTCGAGCAGGGCATCGGCATCAGCGTGATGCCGGCGCTGGCGGCGCCGCCGAGCGGGCTCGCGGTGCTGGTCATGCGCCCGCTGCTGCCCCGGGTGCAGCGTTCGATCATGCTGGTGCATCGCCGCAACCGCGCGCCGGCGCCGCTGGCGCAGCGGGTGTGGGGGCTGATCCGGGACGTGGCCTCGCGCCGGGGCGACGCCAAGCCGTAGGCGGCCCGGCCTCGTTGAAACGGCTGTGTTGTTCCTCCCTTATTTTCTGGCCCGTCCCAGCTTGCGCCGGCTCGCGGGGGTGATCGCCCGCACCAGGTGCTGGATGAAGGCTTGCACCGGCGGCGTCAGCGTGCGGCCCTCGAGCGAGAGCAGCTGCAGCCGGCGCTGCTGCAGCGGCGCATCGGCGAAGGGCCGTGCGACGACCTGGCCCTCGTTGATCAGGTGCACCACGGTCAGGTGGCCTGCCAGCAGCACGTCGGGCGTGCGCAGCAGCGGCAGCTGCGCGGACGAGAAATTGCTGACGAAGGCGGGCCGGTATTGCAGGCCCAGCACGCTGCAGGCCTGGTCGAACAACTGGCGGGTGGTCACGCCCTTGCTGCCGACGATCAGCGGATAGCGCACCACCTCGGCCACCTGCAGCACGCGCTGGCGTGCCAGCGGATGGTCGGGGCGCAGCACGGCGTACACGGGCGCCGGCGCGGCATGCTCGATCTTCAGGCCGGGCTCGGGCGCCACCACGTACTTGAGCGCCACGTCGGTCTCGCCGCGCGCCAGCAGCAGGCTCACCTCGTCGGGTGATCCCACGTGCAGTTCGATCCGGCTGCCCGGGTTCGCGTCCCTGAATCGGCCCACCACGGCCGGCATGAAGTGCGAGGCGAAGCCCTCGGTGCAGGCGATGCGGACCCGGCCGGCCTGCTGGCCGCCGAGATCGCGCACCTGCTCGATCACCTGCTCGGCATCGAGCACGGCGTTGTGCAGGTGCGCCGACAGCTGCCGGCCCGCGGCGGTGAGCGACATGCCGCGCGCGTGCCGTTCGAACAGCGGCGTGCCCAGGGCGTCCTCCAGCTTGGCGACCTGGCGGCTGACCGCCGAGGGCGCCACGAACAGCCGCGCCGCGGCCTGGTTGACCGAGCCGCTGCGCGCCACTTCCAGGAAGTGGCGCATCGGAATGCTGAGCAAGGGAGGTGTCATGGTGGATCGCCTATTGCCTCAAAGGCAATGGGAGTGTGCCAAAACGATGATGGAAGCAAAGCCTTTCCGGCCTTGTACTTGCTGCACCTCCACGCAACGCAAGCACCGACCCATGACACGAACCGACGCCCTGGCCTTCGCCGCCGCCTATTTCGACGATGGCGCCTTCTTTGCCGACCTGCGGCGGCGCATCGCCTTTCGCACCGAGAGCGACACCGGCGCTGCCACGCCCGCGCTGGAGGCCTACCTGCGCGACGAGCTGATGCCGCCGCTCGAGGCGCTCGGCTTCGGTTGCGAAGTGATCGCCAATCCGGTCCTGGGCGGCGGCCCCTTCCTGCTCGCCCGCCGGATCGAGGGGGCCGAACTTCCCACGGTGCTGAGCTACGGCCACGGCGACGTGGTCAGCGGCCAGGACCCGCAATGGGCCGAGGGGCTCGGGCCCTGGTCGCTGACCGTCCGGGGCGATCGCTGGTACGGCCGAGGCACGGCCGACAACAAGGGCCAGCACTCGATCAACCTGGGCGGGCTCGCCGCCGCGCTGCGCGCCCGGGGCGGCCGGCTGGGCTACAACCTGAGCTGGCTGATCGAGATGGGCGAGGAAGCCGCCTCGCCCGGCCTGCAGTCGGTCTGCGAGCAGCAGCGCGAGAAGCTGCGCGCCGACCTGCTGATCGCCTGCGACGGGCCGCGCGTGAGCGCCGAGCGGCCGACGCTGTTCCTCGGCTCGCGCGGTGCGGTCAACTTCAGCCTGCGCCTGCGGGCCCGGCCACGCGGCTACCACTCGGGCAACTGGGGCGGCGTGCTCGCCAACCCGGCGACCGTGCTGAGCCATGCGGTGGCGTCGCTCGTGGACGCGAACGGCCGGATCCTGGTGGAGGCCCTGCGCCCGCCGCCGATCCCGCAGGCGGTGCGCGCGGCGCTGGCCGGTATCGCCATCGGCGGCGGCGCCGAGGATCCGGCCCTCGATGCCGGCTGGGGCGAGCCGGGGCTGAGTCCGGCCGAGCGCCTGATGGCCTGGAACACGATCGAGGTGCTGGCGCTCGGCGCCGGCTCGGCCCAGCGGCCGGTCAACGCGATCCCGGGCGAGGCGGTGGCGCATTGCCAGTTGCGCTTCGTGGTCGGCACGCCCTGGCAGTCGCTTGCTCAGATCGTGCGCGCGCACCTGGACGCGCGCGGCTTCGGGCAGGTCGAGGTGCAGGTCACGCTGGCCGGTGCCGCGACCCGGCTCGATGTCGAGAATCCGTGGGTCGAGTGGGCCCAGCGCTCCATCGTGCAAAGCTGCGGCCAGCGCGCCGACCTGCTGCCGAATCTCGCGGGCTCGCTGCCGAACGACGTCTTCGCCGGCCTGCTGGGCCTGCCGACGCTGTGGGTGCCGCATTCGTACCCGGCCTGCGCGCAGCACGCGCCCAACGAACACCTGCTGGCGCCGCTGGCCCGCGAGGGCCTGCAGCTCATGGCCGGCCTGTACTGGGACCTCGGCGAGGCCGGCCAGGTGCCCTGGCAGGCCGGTGCGCTGTCTTCGACCCCGCTTCCCTCCCATTGACCCCTTCGATCCATCCCCTCATGAACACACCGATCTCCCGCCGCGGCCTGTCCGCGCTCGCCCTCGCCGCCGCTGTCGCATTCGCCTTGCCGGGCTGGGCCCAGGACGCCTGGCCGAGCAAACCCGTGAAACTGGTCGTGCCCTTCCCGCCCGGCGGCGGCACCGACCTGGTGGCGCGGGCCATGGGCCAGAAGCTGGCCGAGCGGCTCAAGCAACCGGTGCTGATCGACAACAAGCCCGGGGCCTCGACCATCATCGGCACCGACGCGGTGGCCAAGGCGGCGGCCGACGGCTACACCCTGCTGCTGTCGGGCTCGACCAGCTACAGCGTCAATCCGGCCCTGCGCGCGAAGCTGCCTTACGACCCGGTGCGCGACCTGGCACCGATCGCGATCGTGGCGCGCACGCCGCTGGTGCTGGTGGTCAATAGCGGCGCGCCATGGCACTCGGTGGCGGAGCTGGTCGCCGCGGCCAAGGCCAGGCCCAAGGGCATCCGCTACGCGACTTTCGGCAGCGGTTCCGGACCGCACCTGGCCGGCGAGCTGCTCGCGCTGGCCGCCGGTATCCAGCTGCAGGACGTGCCGTACAAGGGCAGCAGCCAGGGCGCGGTCGCGCTCATCGGGGGCGAGATCGAGATCGGCATCGACACGGTGGCTTCCGTGGCGCCGCACGTGCGCTCCGGCAAGCTGCGGGCGCTCGGCATCGTCGGCGCTACGCGCTCGAGCCTGCTGCCCGAGGTGCCGACGCTGGCCGAGCTGAAGCTGCCCGAAGCCACTTTCGATGCCTGGTACGGCTTTGCCGCGCCGGCCCGGACGCCGCAGCCGGTGATCGACCGGCTGGTGCGCGAAGTCAGCGCGACCATGGCCGATCCCGCCTTGCAGGCCCAGCTTCGGGCCCAGGGCATGGAGCCGGTGGTCATCGGTGCGGCCGGGTTCCGCAGCCAGATGGAGAACGAGATCTCGCGTTACCGGGCGCTGGCGCACCGCGCCGGGATCGCGCCGGAGTAAGGCCGCCGCCTATCGGGCCGCGGCGTGTTCCTGTGGCTTCTCCTCGCGCCCGCCCGGATGGCGCGCGAAGCGCGCCGGATCGCGCCCGTGCACCGGCGCGGGGTCGGGCCAGGGCCAGCCGCCGAACTGGGTGCGGCGGTAGTCGGCCATGGTCTGCGCGATCTCGGCCTGGCTGTTCATCACGAAGGGCCCGTACTGGACCACCGGCTCGCCGATCGGACGGCCTTGCAGCAGCAGGAATTCGCCGGGCTCGTCGCCGTTGACCAGTTCGACCGCGGCGTTGGCACGCAATTCGATCGCCGCGCGGGCGTCGATCCGTTCTCCGGCGACCGCCACCGAACGACCCTTGAAGAAGTAGAGGCTGCGGCGCGTGCCCTCGCCGGTGGCTGCCGGCAGTGTCCAGCGTGCCTGCGGCTCCATCCGGATCGTCCAGATCGCCACGTCGGCATCGGCTTGGGCCGCCCAGGAATCCGGCGGTGGCGCCAGCGGTCCGCCGGCTCCCGGCGCGCCATCGATCGGCGCGATCCGGCCCGCGATGCTCGCGACCTCGGTCTTCCGGCCCTCGGCATCCGTGGCGGTGAAGCTCGGGATGTCCTCGGCCCAGAACATCGTGAAATGCGGCTCGGCCATCTTGCTGCGCGCCGGCAGGTTGAGCCAGATCTGGAACAGCTCCAGCGGGTTGACCGCGTCGGCGTTCAGCAACGGAAACATCTCCGAGTGCACGATGCCCTTGCCGGCCGTGAGCCACTGGACGTCGCCGCCGCCGAAGCGGGCGGTCGCGCCAAGCGAATCGGAGTGGTCGACCCGCCCCTTGCGCACGATGGTCACGGTCTCGAAGCCGCGGTGCGGATGGCCCGGAAAGCCCGGCACCGGATCGCCGTGGTACATGCTCCAGCCGTCCTTGCGGCTGAAGTCCTGGCCCAGGTCGCGGCCCGCGAGCGGGGCGTCCGGGCCCATCTGCGCGTTGCCCCGCGGGTAGGCATCGTCGTGGTAGGCGCAGAACAGGAAGGGGTCGATCGTCTCCCAGGGGAAGCCGAGGGCCTTGATCCGGAGGATGGGAGTGGCAGCGGAGGTGGTCATGGTGGCGCTTTCGTTGGGGCTGGCGACAGTGCGAATCCCTGGAAGATGGGGCCGTCGCGGCGCCGCGAAAGCCCTTGCCGTGGAACGCAGTGGCGCGGCCGATGGAACGATGCGACGGGCGCCGCCCCCCCATCGCATCACCCGCCACGCCCGAAACCGACACAGCCCCATGCCAGGGATACCGCGGAACCGGCTTTGCCGGGCCGCCGGTATCGCCCCCTCGAGGGGGCAGCGCCGCAGGCGCTTCGGGGGTGTTCCTAGTGACGATGCCCGTGATCGCCGTGCACGTGGCGATGGGCGATCTCTTCGTCGGTCGCCGGACGCACACCCGTCACGGTCAGGCTGAACTTCAGCGCCTTGCCGGCCAGCGGGTGGTTGCCGTCGAGGATCACCTGGGGGCCCTTGATCTTCATGACGGTGAAGACCTGCGGCTCGCCCTGGTCGTTGCGGCCCTCCAGCTGGCCGCCGACCTTGACGCCGGGCGGGAACTCGCTCTTCGGGATGGTGCGCAGCAGCGATTCGTCGCGCGCGCCGAAGGCATCCTCGGGTTGCAGCTTGAGCGTCGCCTGGAAGCCGGTTTCCTTGCCGTCGAGCGCGGCCTCGACCTTCGGGAAGGTGTTGTCGTAGCCGCCGTGGAGATAGACCATGGGGTCGCGGCCCTCGTCGAGCAGCTTCTGGGTGGTGGCGTCGGCCACCTTGTAGCGCAGGGTGACGACGGAATCTTTTTGAATCTTCATGGCTGGTTGGAAATGAACGCCTGTAATCGTCGCGCAGCATAAAGGAAGCACGGCGAGGCCGCGCGGGGCGCGTCGGCGCCAGCTGCAGCGACAGCCGGCGTTCGTCCTCGCCGGCGTGCCTGTCGCGAAGGCTGCGGCGCGCTGTATATTCATCCAGCCCCATGGCCGCCCTTCCTTCTTCCCCTGCCGACGCGCCGCTCACGGTGTCGGTCCGAACGCTTTGCGCCTTCGCGGCCAAGGCCGGCGACCTCGACCTGCGCTTCGTGCCGGCGCCCAGCGCCCAGGAGGGCCAGGCCGGTCACCGGCTGGTGCAGGCGCGCCGCGGGCTCGACTACGAGAGCGAGGTCGCGCTGTCGGCGCCGTTCGGCCGGCTGCAGGTGCGCGGCCGCGCCGACGGCTACGACCCGCGGCGCCGGCGGATCGAGGAGATCAAGACCTATCGTGGCGACTTCGAGCGCATCAAGGCCAACCACCGTGCGCTCCACTGGGCCCAGGCCCGAAGCTACGCCTGGATGCTGTGCCGGCGCGACGCGCTGGCCGCGCTCGACGTTGCGCTGGTCTATCTCGACCTCGTCACCGAGAAGGAAACGGTGCTCGAGGAAAGCTGGACCCAGGCCGGTCTGCAGCAGCACTTCGAGGCGCTCTGCGGGCGCTACCTGGCCTGGGCCGAGCACGAGGCCGCCCATCGCGCAGCGCTCGACCCGGCACTTGCCGCCCTCGCCTTCCCGCACGGCGGCTTCCGGCCCGGCCAGCGCGAACTGGCGCTGGCCGTGTATCGCTGCGCCACGTCCGGCCGGCCGCTGCTGGCCCAGGCGCCGACCGGCATCGGCAAGACCGTCGCCACCCTGTTCCCGCTGCTCAAGGCGCGACCGGCGCAGAAGCTCGACAAGATCTTCTTCCTGACCGCGAAGACCTCGGGCCGCGCGGTCGCGTTCGGCGCGCTGCAAACACTGGGCCGCGAGAAGGCCCCGCTGCGGGTCCTCGAGCTGGCGGCGCGCGAGAAGGTCTGCGAATACCCCGGGCGAGCCTGCAACGGCGACGACTGTCCGCGGGCGCGCGGCTTCTACGACCGCTTGCCTGCCGCCCGCAGCGAGGCCGTCGAGGCCGCCTGGCTCGACCGCGAGGCGCTGCGCGGCATCGCCCTCGGGCACGCGGTCTGTCCGTACTTCCTGGCGCAGGAACTGGTGCGCTGGAGCGACGTGGTGGTCGGCGACTACAACTACTACTTCGACGGCAGCGCCTTCCTCTACGCGCTCACCAAGGACGAGGAATGGCGCGTCGCCCTGCTGGTCGACGAGGCCCACAACCTGCTGGACCGTGCGCGCGGCATGTACTCGGCGCAGCTCGATGCGCCGGCGCTCGAGGCGGTGCGCGCCAAGGCGCCGCCGCCGATCCGGAAATCGCTGGGCGACCTGGCGCGCGAATGGCAGCTGCTCCAGCGTGAGCAGGTCGCCGCCTACCAGGCGCACGACCAGGTCCCGGAGCGTTTCGCGCGGGCGCTGCAGGAGGCGGTCTCCCTGATGGCGGAGCATTTCGCGGCGCGGCCCGACGAGCCGCCGGGCGCGCTGCAGCAGTGCTTCTTCGACCTGCTTCAGTTCGCCCGCCTGGCCGACAGCTTCGGCAAGCACTCGGTGTTCGAGGCGACGCTGGGCGCCGACGGCGCGCGTGCCCTGGCGATCCGCAACCTGGTGCCCGGGCCCTTCCTGCAGGCGCGCTTCGCGGAGGCCGCCTCGGCGGCCTGCTTCTCCGGCACGCTGGCGCCCTTCTCCTTCTACCGCGACATGCTGGGCCTGCCCGAGGACACGGCGACACTGGATGTGGGTTCGCCGTTCCGCAGCGAGCAGCTCACGGTGCGGATCGCGATGGACCTGTCGACCCGCTTTCGCGACCGCGACCGCTCGCTGGATGCACTGATCGACATCATCGCGGCGCAATTCGCCCAGCGGCCGGGCAACTACCTGGCCTTCTTCAGCAGCTTCGACTACCTGGCCAGCGCCTCGGCCGCCTTCGAGCGGCGCCACCCCGGGGTGCCGGCCTGGAGCCAGTCGCGCGGGATGCGCGAGGCCGAGCGCGACGCCTTCCTGGCGCGCTTCGTGGCGGGCGGCCAGGGCGTCGGCTTCGCCGTGCTCGGCGGGGCCTTCGGCGAGGGCATCGACCTGCCGGGCGACCGACTGGTCGGCGCCTTTGTCGCCAGCCTGGGGCTGCCGCAGCACAACGAGCCCAACGAGGTGATGCGCGAGCGCATGGACGCGCTGTTCGGCGACGGCTACGCGTACACCTACATGTACCCGGGCCTGCAGAAGGTGGTGCAGGCGGCCGGCCGCGTGATTCGCAGCGAGACCGATGCGGGTGTGCTCTACCTGCTCGACGACCGCTTCGCGCGGCACGAGATCCGCGCGCTGCTGCCGGCCTGGTGGCGGGTGCAGCCCCTGTTCGCTGCAACGCGCTGAAGCGCCGGGACCAGGCCGGCGCCGGGCCGCCCCAAGGCGGCCTGCGCCCCCTCGGGGGGCAGCGACACACGCAGTGAGGAGCGTGGGGGCCTCAGATCGCCGGGCCGCGTACCGCGGCGCTTCGGCCGATCTTGCGCAGCCTGGCCGACAGCTGGGCCTGGGTCTCGAGCTCGCGCTGCCAGAGCTCGTAGCCGGCATCGCTCGGGTGCAGGCCGTCGCGGGAACTCAGGCGCCGGGGATGGCGTGCGAAGGGGTCATCGTCGCGCTCCATGAACAGCGACACGTGGCGGGCGCCGTTCGCTTGCGCCACCTCGGCCACGATGGCCTGGAGCCGGCGTGCCCGGTAGGTGAACCACCAGCTCCAGGGCGGCAGCAGGAAGCGCAGGTTGCCGAGATTGCCGGGCGGCATGAAGACCACCACTTCGGCGTGCACCCGTGCGCGCTGCGCCACGCGCTGGAGGACGTCGCGCAGGGCGGCGTCGCGGGTCGTTCGCAGCACGTCGTTGGCCCCGCCGAGGACCAGCACCGCGTCGAAGCGCTCGTTGCCATCGAGCTGCGCCAGGATGTCGGCGAAGCGCGCCCCGGGCTCGGCCCTGTTGACCACGGTGAGGGACGGGTTGGCGCGCGACAGCAGGCCCGGCAGGCTGTACTCCGGGGCGCTGGCGCCGACGCCGCCGGCCGTGCTGTCCCCGACCACCAGCAGGCGCGCACCTTCGGGGCGCGCGTACCGTTCGAAGGGATGGGCGCGGCGCGCCAGCCGGGTCGACTCGCGCAGCCGCAAGGCCGCATAGCTCGCGGTCGCGGCCGCGAATCCGACCAGGATGGACAGGCCGGCGCATGCTGCAATGTGTTGTCTCTTCACGCTCGCTCCTCGATGCCTCGTGGAGCTTAAAGGTAGCGGATCGGGGGCGTTGTAGGAAGCGGCCGAACAGCCGACCTCCGACGCGCGGGGGCGCGAGCCCGATCAGGCCGTATCGGTGCGCTTGGAGGTCTCGCTCAACTGCAGCTCGATCCGAAACAGCCGCTCGTTGAGGATCGCGGTCTGCAGCCGCAGTGCCTCGATGATGGCGCGGGTGGGCGCATCGGGGGCGTTGTTCGACAGCTCCTGCAGTTCATGCAGCTTGTTGCGCAGTTCGTTGCTCATGGCGAGGCTCCATCGGGTCGGTGCGCCACATCGTAGTCGGCCCGCGTCGAAACGCGCTGCTATCGTTTTCTCTCAGTGCCGAAAGCCGATCACCAGCCCTAGCCGTGCGGGCTCGGCGGCAGGCTCTTCAGGTACAGGTGCAACGCCCGCACGTCGGTGTCGCTCATCTCGCGCAGCGATCCGAAGGGCATCACCTGCACCGCCGTGCCATCGGGCCGCGTGCCGCCCTTGAACAGCTTCTGGAAGGCCTCCGCGTCGGCATAGCGTGCCATGGCCGTGCCTTCGCCGGGCGTGAGATTGGCCGCCGCGGGCCAGTCGGGTGGCCCGCCGGGGATCTTGCCGCCGTTGAGCTTCTCGCCGTGGCAGCCCAGGCACATGTTCGCGACATAGGCGCCGTGCTTCAGCGTCACGCCCTCGGGTACCGGCTGTTCGGGCGGGCGCGCGTGGTCGATCTTGGCCGCGGCGTCCTGCATCAGGCCGAAGCCATAGAAGGTGCGCACCGGCAGCGGCAGTTCGACCACCGGGCCGCCACCGCTGGCGGGCGCCATGTGGCGCAGATGGGCGACCAGGGCCGCCAGGTCGTCGTCGGTGAAGCGGTTGTAGTCCTCGCTCGGCATCACCATCAGCGCCCGGCCCACCGGATTGACGCCATGGCGGATCGTGCGCTCCCAGTCGGCCGGGGTGTAGCCGGCCACGACGCTGCCGGGCCCGGGGCTGATGTTCGGCCCCGCGATGCGCATGCCCTTGCCGTCGTCGAGGAACATCGCGCCGCCGCCATGGGCGCCGTGGCAGTCGACGCAGCCGCGCGAGGCGAAGAGATAGCGCCCGCGTTCGATGGCAGCCGGGTCGTCGCGAAAGGCCACGCCCCGGACCTTGACGTCGATCTTGCGCTGCATCTTCTGGCGCGCGAGCTGGTCGCCGGCGAACAGCGCCGCCGCGACCAGCGCGACCAGCAGCGTCAAAGCCAGCCCGATGCGCTTGAGCCAGCGCTTGCTCGTGCCGGTCATGGCGATACCTTGGCGGCCGACGGCGCCGGCAGGCCGAGCATCTGCTCGCAGAACGCGGTCCGGCGCGCAGGCCGGCGGACTTCGAAAACCAGATAGCCGAGGCGGAGATCAGGAGGCATGGCAAACTCACTCTCAGATGGATGGATGAATCAAAAATGGTTGATGCGTATAAAAATGGATGATGGCGTAAGTTTCGGTCTGCCGTCCATATCACCTTTGCCAGAGGACCTGGCCGAAAGTGTGTGGCGGCCCCCCCAGCCCGGCCTGCTCAAGCGCGAGCGCACGCGGGTGCAGCTGGTGCAGGCCGCGATCAGGGTCTTCAGCGCCCGCGGCTACGCCGAGGCGACGATGCAGGAGATCGCCGCCGTTGCGGCCATGACCACGGCCACGGTCTACAACCATTTCAAGACCAAGGAAGACGTCGCCAGCGCGGTCGCGCTGCTGCTGGCCGACACGCTGTGCCGCCGAATCACGGCCAGCCAGCAGGGGGTCGCGGAAGGCGCCCAGCGCATGGCCATCGGCGTGCGGCGCTATATCTGGCTGGCCGAGGAAAGCCCGCAATGGGCGCTGATGATGATCGATGTGTCGGCGGCCGCRCCCGAACTGCTGCTCGAGATCCGCCACTACGCGCTGGCCGACCTTCGCCTGGGTGTGAAGCAGAAGGCTTTTCGCATCCCCGGCGAGGCGGCGGCGATGGACCTGATCAACGGCAGCGTGACGCAGGCCATGCGCACGGTGGCCCATGGCGCCGCGCCGCCGCAGCATGGTCGCGAGGTCGCGGCCTGCGTGCTGCGCGGGCTGGGCATGGACTGGGCCGAAGCCAAGGAGATGGCGCACCGGCCGCTGCCGCCCTTTCCGGCGATGGGTGTCGCCGCGCCGGCCGGCAAGAAGGCCGCTGCCCGCACGAAGCGCAGCAGCGGTTGAGCCAGGCCCTACGCCGCAGCCGCTTCGTCGAGCGGCGGGCACGGCCAGCCGAGCAGTTCGGCCAGCCGCCGCACGATCCATTCCGCCTCGGGAGGCGTCGCGCCCGCATCGGGCGACTTCAGTCCGGCGTGGATCCGCCGCAGGATCTCGTCCTCCGACGGTACCTCGACGTGGTGCAGCAGCTGCG